>JASLIH010000230.1 GCA_030152105.1 Actinomycetes bacterium | reverse complement strand
GTTCGGCGTCTCCAGTGTGGCCGGCCCGCTGCTGGGCGGGTGGCTGACCGACGGGCCCGGCTGGCGCTGGATCTTCTACATCAACCTCCCCGTCGGCCTGGCCGCGCTCGTGGTCACCTCGATGGCGCTGACGATGCCGGTGGTCCGCCGCGAGCACCGCATCGACTACCTGGGCGAGGCCGCCATCGTCGGCGCCGTGACCTGCCTGCTGCTGTACCTGGACTGGCGGGGCAACGCCTATGGCTGGACCGAGGGCGTGGCCATGGTCTTGCTGGGCGGGGCCGTCGCCCTGGCGGCCGGGTTCGTCGCGATCGAGCGGCGGGCCGCCGAGCCGATCATCCCCCTGCGGCTGTTCCGCAACCGGATCTTCAGCGTCGGCAACGCCTTCGCCTTCCTGGCCGGCATCGCCATGTTCGGCACCATCATCTTCCTGCCCGTCTACCTCCAGACGGTGAAGGGCTTCTCGCCGACCCAGTCCGGCCTGGCCCTGCTGCCGGCGATCGTCGGGATCTTCTCGACCTCGATCACCTCGGGGCAGCTCATCTCCCGCACCGGCCGCTACAAGATCTACCCGGTGATCGGGGCCGTCACCATGACCGTCGGCCTGCTCGCCCTGTCGCGCCTCGACGTCGACACGCCGTTCTGGCAGCTCGCCATCTTCGAGTACCTGTTCGGGGCCGGCCTCGGGTTCACCATGCAGACGATCGTCACCGCCGTGCAGAACTCGGTCAACCGCCGGGACATGGGCTCGGCGACCAGCTCCATCACCTTCTTCCGGCAGATGGGCGGCTCGATCGGGGCGGCCCTGTTCGGGGCCGTGCTGTCCAGCCGGCTCGCCCACTACCTGGCCGAGCAGCTGGCCAGGGCGGGCATCTCGCCCGGGGCCGGCGGGCCAAACGTGGACGCCAACAACGTCCAGGCCATCCAGCACCTCGCCGAGCCGGTCAGGAGCGTGGTCCTCGGCGCCTTCACCAACGCCCTGGACGACGTGTTCCTGGTCGGGGTGCCGTTCGTGGCCATCGCCATCGTGGTCGCACTGCTGCTGAAAGAAGAGCCACTCCGCACCGGCCAGCCCTGACCTCGGAGTAGGCTGCCGGGCCATGGAGCCCACGATCCGCGTCCGGGCGCCGGCGACCAGCGCCAACCTGGGGCCGGCGTTCGACGCCGCCGGGATCGCGCTGGACTGGTGGGACGAGCTGGAGGTGCGCCCGGCCCCGGTCGACGCCATCCAGGTGAGCGGTGAGCAGGCCGAGCTGCTCCCGACCGGCCGGGACAACCTGGTCGCGGTGGCCATGCGGCGCCTGGCCGAGGCGGCCGGGGCGCCGCTGCCCCCGCTGCACCTGACGGTGGTCAAGGGCTTCCCCCTGGGACGCGGGTTCGGGTCCAGCGCCGCCGCCGTGGTCCTCGGCCTGGTCGCGGCCCGCCGGCTGGTCGCCCCCGAGCTCCCCGACACCGAGCTGCTCGCCCTGGCCTGCGAGCTCGAGGGCCACCCCGACAACGCCACCCCCTGCCTGCAGGGCGGGGCCACCCTGGCCTGGGTCGAGGACGGCCGGCCCCGCTGGCGGGCCGTGCCCGTCCACCCCGACCTGGTCGCCGTCGCCCTGGTCGCCCCCGAGCCGATGGCGACCAGCGAGGCCCGGCGGCTGCTGCCCGAGCGGGTGCCGTTCGCGGTCGCCGCCCACACCGGCGTCCGCTCGGCCATGCTCCCCCTGGCCCTGGCCGGCGACACCGACCTGCTCCTGCCGGCCACCGAGGACCTCCTCCACCAGCCCCAGCGCCTGGCCCAGGCGCCGGACTCGGCCAGGCTGCTGGAGCGGCTGCGGACCGCCGGCCACGCCGGGTTCGTGTCCGGCGCCGGGCCGTCGCTGCTGGTCCTCTGCCCCCGCCCGGCGGCCCCGGGCGTCCTGGCCGACGCCGAGGCGGCCGTGGCCGCCGGCGGCGACGAGGGCTGGCGGATCCGGCCGCTCGAGCTGGCCCGCCACGGCGCCCGCTGAGCCGCTGGACACCGGCGGTAGACTGCGGGCTCAAGTCATGTGGCTGACCGCCGAAGGATGAGGCAGCCGCTTTCTGTCCGCAGTCAATCACGCGGAGTCTCCCGTGCCCGACAAGCTGACCTCGCCCGCCGGCGAGGAGTTCGTGCTGGCCGACGCCTCGGTCAACCGCGTGCTGGTCAAGGGCGTCGTGGCCGTCATGCACGCCCGCACCGAGCGCCTCTGGTCGACCAAGGAAGGCGACATGTTCCTGTGCGCCGACGCCGAGGGGAACCTGGACGCCGAGCAGGCCATCGGCGCCGGCTTCTACTGGCGGGACACCCGCTACCTGTCCGACTTCCGGCTGGAGGTCGACGGGCACGCGCCGCTGCTGCTGTCGACCTCGGCCGACCGGGTCTTCGCCAGCCATGTCGACCTGGCCAACCAGGACCTGGTCGAGGAGGACGGCTCGGTCGCGGCCGTCCAGGGCACGGTCAACATCCGCCGCACCCGGGTGATCGACGGCCGCCTGTACGAGCGCATCCGGATCAAGAACTACAACGCCGCCGCGGTCACCCTCACCGTGCGCCTCGCCTTCGGCACCGACTTCGCCGACATCTTCGAGGTCCGCGGCCTCAAGCGGGCCACCAGGGGCCGGCTGGCCCGGCCCAAGGCCGACCGGCGCTCGGCGGTGTTCGCCTACGCCGGCGAGGACGGCGTCTTCCGCGAGACCCGCATCGCCTTCGAGCTCGAGCCGACCGACGTCAGCGTGGACGACGAGCAGGTGGTGGCCTCCTGGCGCCTGCGGCTGGAGCCGACCCAGACCGAGCTGATCTCGCTCATGGTCGAGCCGCGGGCGGCCGGCGCCAGCCAGCCCGAGCGCTCCTTCGACGTGGTCATGCACGACCTGCGCCGCTCCTACGAGTCGTGGGAGCGGGCCTGCACCCGGGTCTGGACCGACAACGAGCTCTACAACTCGCTGCTGTCGCGGGGGCTGCGGGACCTCAGGGCGCTGCTCACCCCGACCCGCCACGGCAGCCTGGTGGCGGCCGGGATCCCCTGGTTCGTGGCCCCGTTCGGCCGCGACTCGCTGCTCACCTGCCACCAGACCCTGATGATCAACCCCGACCTGACCCGCACCACCCTCGAGGTGCTGGCCGCCTTCCAGGCCGACGAGGTCGACGAGTGGCGCGACGCCCAGCCGGGCAAGATCCTGCACGAGCTGCGCCAGGGGGAGCTGGCCGGGGCCGGGATCATCCCCCACACCCCCTACTACGGCTCGGTCGACTCGACCCCGCTGTGGCTGCTGCTGCTCGGCACCTACTACCGCTGGACTGGCGACCTCGAGTTCTGCCGCGACCTGCTGCCCAACATCGAGCGGGCCCTGGCCTGGATCGCCGACTACGGCGACCTCGACGGCGACGGGTTCCTCGAGTACCAGCGCTCCAGCCCCCGTGGCCTGGTCAACCAGGGCTGGAAGGACTCCCACGACTCGGTCGTCCACGTCGACGGCAAGCTGGCCGAGGGCCCGATCGCCCTGGCCGAGGTCCAGGCCTACGTCTACCTGGCCAAGCAGCGCATGGCCGAGGTGTTCGAGGCCCTCGGCGACGCCCCCCGGGCGGCCTCCCTGCGGCGGGAGGCGGCCGAGCTGCGCACCGCCTTCAACGAGCGCTTCTGGGTCGAGTCCGAGCAGTTCTACGCCATGGCCCTCGACGGCGAGAAGCGCCAGGTGGCGTCCATCTCCTCCAACCCGGCCCACGGCCTGTACTGCGGCATCGTCGACCCGGACATGGCCGGGCCCATGGCCAGGCGGCTGCTGGCCCCGGACATGTTCTCCGGCTGGGGGGTGCGCACCCTCTCCAAGTCGGCCGCCGCCTACAACCCGATGAGCTACCACAACGGCTCCATCTGGCCGCACGACAACGCCATCATCGGGGCCGGGCTGAAGCGCTACGGGTTCGCCAAGGCGACCAACCGGCTGGCCACGTCCATGTTCGAGATGGCCGTGACGGTTGACGACATGCGCCTGCCCGAGCTGTTCTGCGGCTTCACCCGGCGCTCCCCGAACCGGCCGGTGGCCTACCCGGTCGCCTGCTCGCCCCAGGCGTGGGCCGCCGGGGCGCCGTTCCTGCTCCTGCAGGCCATGCTCGGGATCTCGGCCGACGCCCCGGCCAACACCATCAACGTGAACAAGCCGCACCTGCCAGGCTGGCTCAACACCGTCGAGCTGCACGATCTGCGGATCGGCGGCTCGACCGTGTCGATCGTGTTCCAGCGCCAGGGCGAGACGACCGGGTTCTCGCTGCTCGACAAGGACGGCGACGTCCGCGTGCTGATGGAGGAATGACGCCTGTTGCGCTCGTCCCGCCAAGGCTCGTACAATGCGAAACGTCTCAGTCGCTGGCCAATTCAGTCGACGCCCCCGCCTTATCGGCTCGTTCTTCGGCGATTTCGGCGATCCCGGCGAGGCTGGCCAGCGGTGGCAACCACCAGTTCCGTTCGAGTAGTCGACCGGGTCACGTGATCGGACGCCAGCCTCTGGCGGTGTGCGGTTCGTGCCGCGCCGCCCGGCCCCGTCGACAGGAACAGGATTAGGAGCGAGCGCGAGTTTCTCCCCACGGTGCCGCATCGAGCAGGCGCCCATAAATCTCAAGAACCCGGCAACCGGGTGGCGACGTACGGTCCCCGGCTCCTCCAGCCGGCACGCCGCCGCCTCACAGGGAAGGTGAACATGGCAACAACCGAACGGGGCATCCTCGAGGGAAAGGTCCTGCCCGAGCTGCAGGCGATCGCCTCGTCCATGGGTGTCCAGGGCATCCAGCGACTCCGCAAGGCGGACCTCATCGGCGCGATCATCGCCAAGGCCCAGGGTGTCGAGTTCGTGCCCTCGTCGACTCCGGCCAGGGGCCGGAGAGGCGGAACGAGCGGCGAGGCGCCGTCGGCCGACGCCCAGGCCCCCGAGGCCGGGGCGGCGCCCGCGGTGCCCGACCAGCCGGAGCTGCCCGGGGCCGACGCCGAGGAGGCCTCGTCCAACGGCCCCGAGCGCCGGACCCGCCGCCGTCGAAGCGCCTCGGCCGACGCCGACCCGGCCCCGGCCGGCGAGGCCCCCGCGGTCGTGGAGGTGTCGGGGAACGGCGGCCAGCCGGCCGGCGCCGGCACCCCGCCGGCCACGCTGACCGAGCCGAGCAGCAACGGCGAGGTCGCCCAGGCCGCCGAGGCGCCGTCGGCGCCCGCGGCCGAGCAGCCGGCCCAGGCCACGCCGGCCGCCGAGGCCGAGCAGCAGGGCCAGAGCGGCCCGCCCGCCCAGGGCGAGCAGCAGGGCCAGGGCGGCGGCGACCAGCAGCAGCCGCGCGGCGACGACCGCGGCCAGCGCCGCGACCGTGACCGCGACTGGGGCGGCCAGGGCGGCCAGGGCGGCGGCAACCGCTGGGACAACCAGCAGGGCCAGGGCAGCGGCCGGCGCCGCAACCGCAACCGGAACCGGAACCGCAACAACCGCGGCGGCGGCGGCTTCAACGACCAGGGCAACGTGGCCCTGCTGGAGCGGCCCGACTACCGCGACCGCCAGCAGGCCGACGACCGGCCCGAGGTCAGCCGCACCGGCACCCTCGACATCCGCTCCCAGGACGGCTACGGCTTCCTGCGGGTCAACGGCTACCTGCCGGGCTCCGAGGACGTCTACGTGCCCCTGTCGATGATCCGCCGGATGGGCCTGCGCCGCGGCGACGAGATCGAGGGCACGGTCAAGCTGCCCCGCGACTCCGAGAAGTACGCCGCCCTCTCCCGGGTCGACAAGGTCAACGGCCTCGAGCCCGACGAGGCGCGCGCCCGTCGCGACTTCAAGGACCTGACCCCGCTGTACCCGCTGGAGCGGCTGCGCCTCGAGCACAACCCGACCGAGATCTCGACCCGGATCATGGACCTGATGTGCCCCATCGGGAAGGGACAGCGCGGGCTGATCGTCTCGCCGCCCAAGGCCGGCAAGACCACGCTGATGAAGCAGATCGCCAACGCCATCAGCGAGAACAACCCCGAGGTGCACCTCATCATCCTGCTCACCGACGAGCGGCCCGAAGAGGTCACCGACATGCAGCGCTCGACCAAGGCGCACGTGATCTACTCGACCTTCGACCGGCCCAGCGAGGAGCACTGCCAGGTCGCCGAGCTGACCATCGAGCGGGCCAAGCGGCTGGTCGAGTACGGCCAGGACGTGGTCGTGCTGCTCGACGGCATCACCCGGCTGTCGCGGGCCTACAACCTGGCCACCCCGGCCAGCGGCAAGATCCTGTCCGGCGGTGTCGACTCCTCGGCCCTGTACCCGCCCAAGCGGTTCTTCGGGGCCGCCCGCAACCTCGAGGAGGGCGGCTCGCTGACCATCCTGGCCACCGCCCTGGTCGACACCGGGTCGCGCATGGACGAGGTCATCTTCGAGGAGTTCAAGGGCACCGGGAACATGGAGGTCCGCCTGGACCGCAAGCTGTCCGAGCGCCGCATCTTCCCCGCCCTCGACGTCGACGCCTCCTCGACCCGCAAGGAGGAGCTGCTCCTCACCGAGGAGGAGCTGGTCGTGGCCTGGAAGCTGCGCCGGGTCCTCGGCGCCCTCGATCCCGCCCAGGCTCTGGAGCTGGTGGTGGACCGGATGCGCCAGAGCAAGACCAACGCCGAGTTCCTCCGCCACATCCAGCGGGCCAACATCAACTGATCGGATGCGCGCGTCGCAATGACAGCATCACACCGACGGGATCGGAGCGGGCGTCAGGCGACGCGTGGATTCGATCATTAGCCAAGGGGTCTGGAATGCGGGAACGGCCCAGGTCGTTCCCGGTATAGGATCCAGAACCCCGACAGGAAACGTGAGGACTGCGACACCTATGAAGCAGGGCATCCACCCCGAGTACAAGGACACTGCCGTGCGCTGTTCGTGCGGCGAGGAGTTCACCACCCGCTCCACCGTCTCGGAGCTGCGGGTGGACATCTGCTCCAAGTGCCACCCCTTCTACACCGGCAAGCAGAAGCTGGTTGACACCGGCGGCCGGGTCGAGCGCTTCGAGCGCCGCTACGGCAAGCGCAAGGCTCCAGAGTCGACCGCCTGAGCCGGCCGACGTGAGCGACGAGCCAGCCAAGCCCAAGCCGTTCTACTACGGCGGCCAGGCCGTCCTGGAAGGCGTGATGATGCGCGGCCAGGAGGCCTGGTCGCTTGCTGTGCGCCGCCCCAAGGGCGAGATCTACCTGGAGAAGCATTCCCTGGCCCCGCTGGCCAGCCGGGTGCGGCTGTTCAAGCTGCCGTTCTTCCGCGGGATCGGCGTGCTCGGCGACTCCCTGGCCATCGGCGTCAAGGCCCTGGCCATCTCCGGCAACCAGGCCCTGGAAGAGGAAGAGCAGCTCACCGACAGGCAGATGGGCTGGTCGCTCGGGCTCGGGGCGGCGTTCTTCACCGCCCTGTTCATCCTCGCGCCGGCCGCCGGGACCAACTGGCTGTCGTCGCACCTGCCAAACAACCTGATCTTCAACCTGGTCGAGGGCCTGGCCCGGCTGGCCTTCTTCCTGCTCTACATCCTGGCCATCTCGATGCTGCGGGACATCCGGCGGGTGTTCCAGTACCACGGGGCCGAGCACATGACGATCCACTGCTACGAGGCCAAGCTCCCGCTGGCCCCGGACAACGTCAAGCGGTTCCCGACCCTGCATGTCCGCTGTGGGACCAACTTCCTGCTGATCCTGTTCGTGGTCACCCTGATCCTGTTCACGGTGCTGTTCTCGGCCATCGGCCGCCCGCCCCTGTACGTGCGGGTGCCACTGCAGCTCCTGGCCGTGCCGGTGATCGTCGGGATCGCCTACGAGGGCATCCGCCTCGGGGCCGGCCGCGAGCGCTCCAAGCTGGTCAAGGCGCTGATGCAGCCGGGCCTGTGGCTGCAGATGCTGACCACCAAGCCGCCAACCCCGGACATGCTCGAGGTCGCCATCCGCTCGCTGGAGCAGGTGCTGCCCCCGGCCGAGCGAGCCCGGGTCGCGCCCCTGCCCTCCCCGCTGGTCGCCGGGACCGGCGTCGCCGGGGAGGACCGGGCCGAGCACCACGTCGACAACCAGGTCGAGGACCGTCTGGCGGCCCCGGAGGACCTGCCGAGGGGCGGCTGACCATGTTCGAACGGCTCGAGGAGATCGAGCGCACCTACGAGGACGTCGAGCGCCAGCTTGCCGACCCCGAGGTCATCGCCGACCACACCCGCCTGGTGGAGCTGTCGCGGCGCCACGCCGAGCTGGGCGAGGTTGTCCGGACGTACCGGGCATGGCGGTCGGCCGGCGACGACCTGGCCGCCGCCCGCGAGCTCCTGCGCGAGGAGCGCTCGGCCGACGGCCGGGCCATGCTGGAGGAGGAGCTCGCCGACGCCCAGGCCCGCCAGGCCGCCCTCGACGACCAGCTCCGCAAGGCGCTGGTCCCCAAGGACCCCAACGACGACAAGGACGTGATCGTCGAGGTCCGGGCCGGCACCGGCGGCGACGAGGCGGCCCTGTTCGCCGGCGACCTGTACCGGATGTACGTCCGCTGGGCCGAGCAGCACGGCTACAAGGTCGAGGTGCTGTCGGCCAGCGAGTCCGACCTGGAGGGGGTCAAGGAGGTCGTGTTCGCGGTCAAGGGCAAGGGCGCCTGGTCGCGGCTCAAGTACGAGGCCGGGGTGCACCGGGTCCAGCGGGTCCCGGTGACCGAGTCCCAGGGCCGCATCCACACCTCGGCCGCCGGGGTCAACGTGCTCCCAGAGGCCGACCCGGTCGAGGTCACGGTGGACCCCAACGACCTCAAGATCGACGTGTACCGCTCCACCGGCCCCGGCGGCCAGTCGGTCAACACCACCGACTCGGCCGTGCGCATCACCCACCTGCCGTCGGGCATCGTGGTCGCCATGCAGGACGAGAAGTCGCAGATCCAGAACCGCGAGAAGGCCATGCGGGTCCTGCGGGCCCGGCTGCTGGAGCGGGCCATCTCCGAGCAGCAGGCCCAGCAGAGCGCCGAGCGCCGCTCCCAGGTCCGCTCCCGCGACCGCTCGGAGCGGGTCCGGACCTACAACTTCCCCCAGGACCGGGTCACCGACCACCGCGTCGGCCTGTCCGTCGGCGACCTGCCCGGGGTGCTCGGCGGCGGCGGCCTCGACAAGATCATCGACGAGCTGGCCGCCAGGGACAGCGAGTCCGCCCTGGCCGCCGCCGAGGCCCCGGCGTGACCCCGGTTCCCACCGGGACCACCGGCCGGCGCGAGCTGCGCGCCTGGGCGACCCGCGAGCTGGCCGCGGCCGGCTGCGTCTCGGCCGCGGCCGAGGCCGACTGGCTGCTCGAGGAGGCCACGGATCCGGAGGGGTCCGGGGAGCCCCGAGGGGGTGCCCCGGTGCGTCAGGAGGCCCTGCGGGCGATGGTGACCCGGCGGGTGGCGGGGGAGCCGCTGCAGTACGTGATCGGGTGGGCGCCGTTCGGGCGGCTGCGGCTGGCCGTCGGGCCGGGCGTGTTCGTCCCCCGGCCCGAGACCGAGGGCCTGGCCGACCGGGCCGCCACCCGCCTGCGCACGCTCCCGAGCCCCCGGACCGCGGTCGACCTGTGCACCGGGTCGGGGGCGATCGCCTGCTACCTGGCCAGCGAGGCCCCTGGGACCCGGGTCCTGGCCACCGAGCTCGACCCGGGGGCGCTGGCCTGGGCCAGGGTCAACGCCGACCGCTACGGGGTGGAGCTGCTCGCCGGCGACCTGGACGCCCCCTTGCCGCCCGAGCTGGCCGGGCGGGTCGACGTGGTCTGCGCCAACGTCCCGTACGTGCCCAGCGAGGCCATCGCCACCCTGCCGACCGACGTCCGCGACCACGAGCCGCGCCTGTCCCTGGACGGCGGCCCCGACGGCCTGGACCTGTTCCGGCGCCTGGCCGAGCGGGCCGGGCACTGGCTGGCCCCCGGGGGCTGGCTCTACTGCGAGATCGGCGAGGACCAGGCCGAGGAGGCCGCCGCCCTGCTCACCGCCGCCGGGCTGGCCGAGGTGGCCGTCCACCAGGACCTGGTCGGCCGCGACCGGATCGTCGAAGGGACCCGCCCGTGACGCAGGACCCGGCCGTGACGCAGGACCCGCGGGTCATCTCGATCTCCAAGGACGAGGAGCAGTGGCCGGGGCTGCTCGAGGTCGGGGGCGAGATCATCGCCAGGGGCGGGCTGGTCGTGCTGCCCACCGACACGCTGTACGGCGTCGGCTGCGACCCGTTCAACCCCTCGGCCGTCGACGCCCTGTTCCAGGCCAAGCGGCGCGGCCGCGACCTGCCCCTGCCGGTGCTGGTGCACACCTGGCGCCAGGCCATCGGCCTGGTCGACGAGGTCACCGACCAGGCCCAGGCGCTGATCGCGGCCTGGTGGCCGGGACCGCTCACCCTGGTCCTGCGGGAGGCGCCCGGCATCGGCTGGGACCTGGGCGACTCGCGGGGCACGGTGGCCGTGCGCATGCCCAAGCAGACCTTCACCCTCGCCCTCATCCAGCGCACCGGCCCCCTGGCCGTGTCCAGCGCCAACCGCTCCGGCGAGCCCACCCCGAGCGAGATCCCGGCGGTGGTGGAGCAGCTCGGCGACCACGTCGGGGTCTTCTTCGACGCCGGCCCGGCCCCCGACGGGCCGGCCTCCAGCATCGTCGACCTCACCGGCAAGCGGCCCCGGCTGCTGCGCGAGGGCGCAATCCCCGCCGACGAGCTGGAACGAGTGCTCGAGGAGCCGTTCGACGATGCCATCTGACCCGGCCGGCCCGGTGGAACCCTTCGGCGTGCTGTTCGTCTGTACCGGCAACATCTGCCGGTCGCCGACGGCCGAGGCCCTGGCCCGGCGCGAGCTGGCCCGCCACCCGGGGGTCCCGCTCGAGGTGTCGTCGGCCGGCAGCCACGCCCTTGAGGGCAACCCGGCGGCCAGCCGCTCGATGCTGGCCGCCTCGACCAGGGGGGCCAGCCTGGAGCGGCACTTCGCCCGCGAGCTGACCAGGCGCCGGGTCCGGTCGGCCGGCCTGATCCTGTGCATGGCCGCCGAGCACCGCCCCTTCGTGCTCAGCTACGACCGCTCCGCCGCCAACCGGACCTTCCTGCTGGCGACCTTCGCCCGGGTGGCCGGCGAGTGGGACTGGCTGGCCGGCTCGCCGGCCGAGCTGGTCGCTCTGGCCGCCGAGCACGCCCGGGAGCTGGACGGCGACGACGTCGACGACCCCCTCGGCCACCCCGCCGAGGCCTACGCGGCCTGCGCCGAGCGCCTGGACGGCCTGGTCACCCCAGTGATCGCCGCCCTCGTCAAGACCATGCCGGTCGGCTCGAGGGGTTCGACGTGATAGGTTGCTGAGTTTGTGGGCGACTTGCGGTCGTATCTCCTCGTCGCCGTCATGGCGGCGGGCCTTACCTACTGCCTGACCCCGGTGGTGCGGGCGGTGGCGCTGCGGATCGGGGCCGTCGACCGGCCAGGTGGCCGCAAGATGCACGCCATCGCCACCCCGACCCTCGGCGGCCTGGCCCTGTTCTTCGGCTTCATCGGCGGGCTGGGCCTGTCGTCGCTGCTGTTCCCGGAGCTGTTCGTCTCCTCGGAGGCGGCCGGCATCGCCATCGGCGCCTCCCTGATGGTCGGCATCGGCATCGTCGACGACCTCAAGGGCCTGTCGGCCCCGGTCAAGCTGGCCGGCCAGATCCTGGCCGCCACCACCATGACCCTGGCCGGGGTGCAGGTCCTGTTCTTCTGGCTGCCGTCGGTCGGCCCCCTGGACGAGGGCGTCATCAGCCTCGCCCCCGAGCTCGGCATCCCCATCACCGTGCTGCTGGTGATCGTCACCGTCAACGCCATCAACCTGGTCGACGGCCTCGACGGGCTGGCCGCCGGGCTGGTCGCCATCGGCGCCATGGCCTACTTCGTCTACAGCTACCGCACCGGGGCCACCGGCCTGATCGCCCAGGACTCACCGGCCCCGCTGCTCAGCGCCCTGCTGTTCGGGATCTGCGCCGGGTTCCTGCCCCACAACTTCAACCCGGCCCGCATCTTCATGGGCGACACCGGCTCGATGCTGCTCGGCACCCTGCTCGCCGGGGCCACCATCACCGGCATCGGCCGCACCACCCAGCCGCAGGCCGGCGACCAGTTCGCCCTCCTGATCCCGGTGGCCATCCCGATCCTGGTCCTGGCCCTGCCATTCCTTGACACCCTGCTGGCCGTCGGCCGGCGCATGCGCTCGGGCGCCGGCATCATGACCGCCGACAAGCAGCACCTCCACCACCGCCTGCTGGAGATCGGCCACTCCCACCGCCGGGCCGTCCTCATCCTGTACGCCTGGAGCGCCCTGCTCGCCGGCTCGGTGGTCGCCCTCTCCTTCACCGGCCCCCGCCGCGTGCTGCCCTTCTTCCTGGTCGTGGTCGCCTGCGGCGTCTTCGGCCTGCTCTCGCCCCGCTGGCGCCGCGGCCCGGCGGCCTGAGGGGGCTACAGGTCGGCCACGGCGTACAGCCGGTGGCTGCTGAAGCTGGCCGCCAGGACGGTGCCGCGCCCGCCGCTGGCCGTCACGGCCAGCACCAGCTGCCCGCCCGCCCCCGGGGTCAGGTCACGGCCCGACCAGGCCCCGGACCGGAAGATGGCCACGAACGGGTGCTGGCGGAAGTCCCGGAAGGCCACGAACACCACGCCCTGGGAGGTCGTCACCCGCGGCTCCACCCCCGGGGTGGCGAACTGGCGGCCGCGGTAGGTCCCCGAGCTGTTGTTCAGGTACACGATGTGGGACCCGTCCCGCTGGAAGACGACGTGGTTGTTGCCCACCCCCGAACGCGACGCGTCGGGGTTGAGGTCGATCTGGCCGGCGAAGGAGAGCTGGCGGAAGGTCCAGTCGGCGTCGCAGCCGGCCGCGCCCCGCCAGATGTGCCCGGAGGTCCCCACCTCGCCGTTGGTGCGGGCGAAGAACAGGTCGGCCCCGCTGGCCCCGGCGCTGGCCGGCTTGAGCACGATCGAGGGATGCTCGTCGTCGAGCGACAGGTTGACGGTGATCTGCTGCTTGACGATCGGGTCGATGCAGTCGCCGGCGCCGATGGTCTTGCTCTGGAACAGCTTCTGGGGGGCGAACTCGGTGGGGCCGACCTGCTCGGTCCAGACCGCCCACCACTGGTCGGTGAAGGCGACCAGGTCGCCGGCGGAGAAGACGGCGCCGCCCAGGGCCCTGGTGGAGATGCGCTGGACGTTGACCAGGCCGCCGGTGTGGGGCCGCTTGGCGACCCAGACGCCGCTGGAGGACTGGTACAGCAGGAAGGTGGAGCTGCCGTCGTCGGCGGCGGCCAGCACCCGCCCCCGCAGGGGGCTCTGGGCCCTGGTCCAGGTGCTGCCACTGCCCTCGAAGTAGAAGATCAGGCCGACGTCCGCGCACCCCCCGCCGTGGAAGGACACGAACCCGCGGGTCAGGCCGCCGGAGGTGACCACCGCGTCGGCGGTCACGTCGGCGAAGTCGCAGCCGACCTGGACCACCGTGGTGGGGCCGACGGCCGCCCGTGCCGGCGCGGTCAGCGCGCCCACCACGAGGGCGATGGACAGAATGGTCAGGAGGCGCCGTCGCATTCGCACCATCTCCCCCGTGTGGCGGATAGGGGAGCATTCTAGCAACGCAGGCAAGGGGGGCTGGTCAGCCTCGGACGACGACCGTGCCCTTCAGGTCCTTGACCACGGCGGTGACCTTCTGGACGGCGTGGCCCAGGGTGATGGTGCAGCCGATGCTGCCCCCGACCTCGACCACGCGGACCTTGGGGGCGCCGGGGGCGCCGCAGCGGACGGTGGCGGCGCGGGCGGTCGGCTGGAGCTCGCGGCGGATCAGGCTGACGATGCGGGTGACGTCGATGATCGGCTTGGCCGGCTCGAGGGCGAAGCGGCCGCCGGTGCCGGCGGCGTCGACGTCGCGGAGGGTGACCGAGTAGGGGGCGGGCACGCCCTCGATCTGGACGGTGCAGGTGAACATGGTGCCGTTGGCCAGGCGGACCTGGTCGGGGCAGGTGGCCGTGCCCACCCGGAGCGAGGGGCTCTTGCGCTTCTGGGTGCTGACCAGGAGGCGCTCGACGTCGGCGGTGCCGACCAGCTCGTCCCGGTCCGGGGCCGGCGAGGGCCGCCCGGTGCCACCGCAGGCGGCCAGCAGGACGAGCAGGGCGACGGCGACGAGGCCTGGTCTCACCTCCCCTGTGTCGGCAGGGCCGCGGGGCCGCTGAAGGGGCCTTGGCCTGCTGGCCGCCTGCGGTGGCGCCTGGTAGATTCACCGTCCACTTCCACGCCGGGGCGGCGCCGCGACCAGCGGCCGGTCCGTCCTGCGTGGAACGAGTTGTCTCGAGAGGCGGGTGTGCGGTGACCGAGGAGGTGCGCATGGCCCGCGGGGCGGCGCTCGCCACCGCGGCGGCCGCGCCCGTCGTCCTCGGCCTGGCCTGGTGGGCGGCCGGCTCCAAGGGGGTCCTGGGCGCCGCCTTCGGGCTGGTCCTGGCGATCGCCTTCTTCTCGGCCACCCTGCTCGCGGTGGGGGCGGCCGGCCGGGTCCAGCCCGAGCTGATGCTGCCGGCGGCCGTGCTGACCTTCGCCTTCAAGATGACCGTCATCGGGCTGCTGCTGTTCCTGCTCAGGGACACGACCGCCTTCGACCGGGAGGCCTTCGCCCTCGCCCTGGTCGCCGGGACCGTGGTCTACCTGGCGGCCGAGATCCGCTTCGCCATGCGGGCCCGCATCCCCTATGTGGTCACCGATGAGAAGAAGGCGGGGCCGCGATGATAGATTCGCCCGCCCATGAGCGATTCAGGCCCGGAACGGGAGCCCTCCGGCCGCGGTGCCGAGATGGTCTGGTCGATCATCGGCACCCTGGTCGCCGGCGTGCTCGCCTGGGGCGGGATCGGCTGGCTGCTCGACCGGTGGCTCGGCACCCGGTTCCTGGTCGCGGTCGGCGTCCTGGTCGGGATGGCCGGGGCCTTCTACCTGATCATCAAGCGCTACGGCGCCAGCTGAGGGAGCGACCATGAGTGCACCGACGCTTCCTCTGGCCCGGGAGGGCTTCCACGCCCCCAGCATCGAGGAGTTCGAGTGGCCGACCATCGTGGACATCCACGTGTTCGGCATCGACCTCAGCATCAACCGCGTGGTGCTCCAGATGTTCCTGGTCGTGCTGCTCGTCTGGGGGCTGTTCTTCTTCGGCTTCCGCAAGCCCAAGCTGGTCCCCTTCGGGCTCCAGAACGTGATGGAGTCGGTCGTCGACTTCGTCCGCAACCAGATCGCCCTCGAGGTGATCGGCCGCGACGGGCTCCGGTTCGTGCCCTACCTGACCACGCTGTTCTGCTTCGTCTTCCTGGCCAATGTCGGCGGCATCACCCCGCCGGTGTTCTTCCCGCTCACCGGTCGCATGGCCCTGCCGGCCATCATGGCCATCTGCAGCCTGCTGCTGTTCATCAGCGTCGGGATCAGCCAGCAGGGCTTCGGCACCTACTTCAGGAACACCCTGTTCCCACCGGGCATGCCCTGGCCGATCTACATCCTGCTGACCCCGATCGAGCTCATCTCGACCTTCATCGTCCGGCCGGTCACCCTGGCCATCCGGCTCCTGGCCAACATGATCGCCGGCCACCTGATCCTGTCGGTGTTCTTCGTCGCCTCCGGCTACATGCTGACCTCGATGAACATCAGCACCGTGTTCGGGGTCGGAGCGCTGATCTTCTCCGTCGCCCTGATCGCCTTCGAGCTGTTCGTGGCCGGTCTGCAGGCCTACGTCTTCACCATCCTGTCCGCCGTGTACATCGCCGGAGCCATGGAGCCCGAGCACTAGCGAAGGAGCACACCACGAGATGAGCCTGGCACTGGTCAACAGCATCCTGGCCGCCGAGAACTCGGTCAGCGGCAACATTGGGATCATCGGCTACGGCCTGGGGACGCTCGGGCCCGGCATCGGCATCGGCTTCCTGGTCGGCAAGACCGTCGAGGGCATCTCGCGTCAGCCCGAGGCGGCCGGCCAGGTCCGCACGCTGATGTTCATCGGCCTTGCCCTGGTCGAGGCCCTGGCCCTGTTCGGGTTCGCGCTGGCCTTCGTCATCACCTAGAGGGAGGGCACGTGCATCTCGCCTATCTCCTCGCCCAGGAGGCGGCCCAGGAAGAGAGCCGCAACCCCATCTTCCCGGCCACCAACGAGCTCGTCTGGGGCACGATCGCCTTCCTGCTCCTGCTGTTCCTCATGTACCGGACGGTCTTTCCCTCGATCAACAAGGCCTACAAGGACCGCCGGGCCAACATCGAGGGCAAGCTCGAGCAGGCCGAGCGCGAGCGCGAGGAGGCCGAGCAGCTGCTGGAGCACTACCGGCGGCGGCTGCGCGACGCCGAGGACGAGACCCAGCGGATCCTGGAGGAGGCCCGGTCCAACGCCGAGCGGGTCCGCCGCGACCTGCTGGCCAAGGCCGAGACCGACGCCGGCCGGGAGCTCGACCGGGCCCGCCAGGCCATCCGGGCCGAGCGTGACCAGGCCATCCGCCAGCTCCGCAACGAGGTCGGCACGCTGGCCGTCGAGCTGGCCACCCGGGTGGTCGGCGACTCGCTGGACCGGGAGCGCCAGCTGCGCCTGGTCGACGAGTACATCGACGAGCTCGGCACCCAGGCCCAGGCCGGCGCCATGACCGGCCGGCGCGAGGTGGACCAGGGTGGCGATGGCGACGGAGGTTAACCAGGCGCTGGCCACCCACGCCCAGGCGCTGCTCGACGAGGCGGCCGGCCGCGGCCGGCGGGCCATCGACCAGGTCGAGAACGAGCTCGAGCAGTTCGCCCGGCTGCTCGTCCACCAGGTGCGGCTGCGCAAGGCCCTGGCCGACCCCGGGCTGTCGCCAGAGCCCAAGCGGGCCCTGCTCACCGAGCTCGGCGGGGGACGGCTGGACCAGACCACCGTCGAGCTGCTGGCCACCGCGGCCACCAGGCAGAGGGTCCGGCTGCGCGACTTCCCGGCCCTGCTGGCCGGCCTCGCCGCCATGGCCGCCATCACCGCCGCCGACAAGGCCGGCCAGCTGGGGCAGCTCGAGGACGAGCTGTTCTTCGTCGGCACCCTGGTCGAGGAGCATCCGCAGGTGCGCTCGGCCCTTACCAATCCCGGTCTGCCCGTGGAGAACAAGCGGGCGCTGGTCGCCGACCTGCTCGACGGCCGGGTCGGCGGCCGCACCGCCGCCCTGGCCGACCTGGTGGTCGAGCTGTACGAGGGCCACGACCTGGACACCCTGGCCAAGCAGTGGGCCGAGGCGGCGGCGGCCCGCCGCAACCGGGTGGTGGCCGAGGTCCGCAGCGCCGTCGAGCTCGACAGCGAGCGCCAGGCCCGGCTGGCCGAGGCCCTGACCCGGGTGCTCGGGAAGCCCGTGGTGCTGCAGGTCACCGTGGACGAAGCTATTTTGGGCTCAGTGGTCGTCCGGGTCGGCGACGAGCTGTTCGACGGCAGCATCCGCAGCCGCCTCGAGCAGGCCCGCGAGGCCCTCGGGGTCGCTTGAGTCAGGCCTGAGACCAGAGAGCGAAGGGGCAAGACATGACCGAACTTTCGATCAGGCCGGACGACATCGCGGCCGCGCTCAAGAAGCACGTGGAGTCGTTCCGGCCGACGGTGACCCGGGAGGAGGTCGGCCGGGTCACCGAGACCGGCGACGGGATCGCCCGGGTCGAGGGCATGCCGTCGACCATGGCCCTGGAGCTGCTCGAGTTCCCCGGCGGCCTGCTCGGCATGGCCCTCAACCTGGACGTGCGCGAGATCGGCTGCGTGGTCTTCGGCGACGCCTCCGGGATCGAGGAGGGCGACGAGGTCAAGCACACCGGCCGGGTCCTGTCGGTGCCGGTCGGCGACGGCTTCCTCGGCCGCGTGGTCGACCCGCTCGGCCGCCCGCTCGACGGCTTTGGCGACATCGAGTCCGAGGCCACCCGGGCCCTCGAGCTCCAGGCCCCGACGGTGGTGCAGCGCCAGCCGGTCAAGGAGCCGCTGGAGACCGGCATCAAGGCGATCGACGCCATGACCAACATCGGCCGGGGCCAGCGCGAGCTGATCATCGGCGACCAGAAGACCGGCAAGAGCGCCGTCTGCCTGGACACGATCATCAACCAGCGCCAGCACTGGGGCACCGACAAGCAGGTCAAGTGCATCTACGTGGCCATCGGCCAGAAGGCCACCACCGTGCGCGAGTTCGTCGGCGCCCTCGAGGAGAACGGGGCGCTGGAGTACACCGTGGTCGTGAGCGCCCCGGCCGACCTGCCGGCCTCCTTCAAGTACATCGCCCCCTACGCCGGCTCGGCCATGGGCCAGCACTGGATGTACAAGGGCGAGCACGCCCTGATCGTGTTCGACGACCTCTCCAAGCAGGCCGAGGCCTACCGCGAGATCTCCCTGCTGCTGCGCCGCCCGGCCGGCCGCGAGGCCTACCCGGGCGACGTCTTCTACCTCCACTCGCGGCTGCTGGAGCGCTGCGCCAAGCTCTCCAACGAGCTGGGCGGCGGCTCGCTGACCGGCCTGCCGATCATCGAGACCAAGGGCAACGACATCTCGGCCTACATCCCGACCAACGTCATCTCCATCACCGACGGCCAGATCTACCTCGAGGCCGACCTGTTCAACCAGGGCGTCCGGCCGGCCATCAACGTCGGTACCTCGGTCTCGCGGGTCGGTGGCAGCGCTCAGATCAAGGCCATGCGCCAGGTCGCGGGCACCCTGCGCATCGACCTGGCCCAGTACCGGGCCCTTGAGGCGTTCGCCCTGTTCTCCTCCGACCTCGACAAGGCGTCCCGGGACCAGCTGGAGCGGGGCGCCCGCATGGTCGAGCTGCTCAAGCAGGGCCAGTACCAGCCGGTCCCGGTCGAGAAGCAGGTCATCTCCATCTGGGCCGGGGGCAACGGCTACCTGGACGACATCCCGGTCGAGGACGTGCAGCGCTTCGAGGCCGAGCTGCTCGAGTTCATGGACGCCAGCCATCCCGACGTCGGCGAGCACATCCGCAACGAAGGCACCCTGCCCGACGAGGTCGAGGCCAAGCTCAAAGCCGCCGTCGAGCAGTTCAAGAGCCGCTTCCGGCCGTCGGGCGAGCGCGCGGCGCCCAAGGAGAAGGACGCCGACCCGATGGGCGAGGGCGAGGAGGGGCAGGACTCGGTCAAGCGCTACCGGCGCAGCCCCCAGGAGTTCGAGGCCGAGGCCGGCCCGGCCGGCCGCTCCTCGGCCCCGAGTCCCTGACCGATGGCCGCTCAGCTCCGGGTCGTCCGCCGGCGGATCCGCACGGTCCAGTCGACCCAGAAAATCACCAGGGCCTTCGAGCTCATCTCGGCCTCGCGGGTGGTCCGCGCCCAACAGCGGGTCGAGGCCTCGCGGCCCTACACCAGCCAGGTCACCCAGGCGCTGACCAGCGTGGCCAACACCGAGGTGACCATCTCCCACCCGCTGCTGGAGCCGCGGGCCGAGGTCAAGGCGGCCGGGGTGCTGGTGGTCACCTCCGACCGGGGCCTGGCCGGTCCCTACAACGCCAACGTGCTGCGCACCGCGGCCGAGCTGATGGCCAGGCTCCAGGCCGACGGGATCGAGCCCCGGCTGTACGTCACCGGCCGCAAGGGCGTCGGCTACTACCGGTTCCGCCGCCGCGAGCTGGCCGAGAGCTGGACCGGCCTGGCCGACCGGCCCGAGTACGACGACGTCAAGCAGGTGGCCGACACCATGCTGGAGGCGTTCCTGGACCACGAGGTCGACGAGCTGCACATGGTCTATACCGACTACGTGTCGGCCGGGACCCAGCGGGCGGTCGCCCAGCGCATCATCCCCCTGGTGGTGGAGGAGACCTCGGAGCGGCCGCCCGAGCCCATCCCGATGTACATCTACGAGCCCGACGCCCAGGCCGTGCTCGACGCCCTGCTGCCCCGGTACGTCGAGGCCCGGGTGTTCACGGCCATGCTGGAGGCGGCGGCGTCCGAGCACGCGGCCAGGCGCCGGGCGATGAAGGCCGCCACCGACAACGCCACCGAGCTGATCGAGGACCTGACCCGCGAGTACAACCAGGCGAGGCAGGCCGAGATCACCCAGGAGATCATGGAGATCGTCGGGGGCGCGGAAGCCCTCCAGACAAGTGGGAGCTGAGGACGACATGGCCACGGTCGCATACGAGCGGGACACCGGCCGCAGTGGAGGCAGCACCGGGCGGGTCGTCCGGATCATCGGTCCGGTCATCGACGTCGAGTTCGCCCCCGACGAGATGCCGGCCATCGACAACGCCCTCACCGTCGAGCGGACCCTCGACGGCGAGACGACCACCATCACCTGCGAGGTCGCCCAGCACATCGGCGATTCGATGGTGCGGGCGATCGCCATGTCGCCGACCGACGGCCTGGTCAGGGGGACGCCGGTCGCCGACACGGGCTCGCCCATGACCATGCCGGTCGGCCAGAGCACCCTCGGGCACGTCTTCAACGTGCTCGGCCAGGCCCTTGACGACCCCGACTACGAGGCCGAGCTGCGCTGGCCGATCCACCGCCACGCCCCCAGCTACGACCAGCTCGAGCCCAAGACCGAGATGTTCGAGACCGGCATCAAGGTCATCGACCTGCTGGAGCCGTACGTGTCCGGCGGCAAGATCGGCATGTTCGGCGGCGCCGGGGTCGGCAAGACGGTGGTCATCCAGGAGATGATCTACCGGGTGGCCGAGGAGCACTCGGGCGTGTCGGTGTTCGCCGGGGTGGGGGAGCGGACCCGCGAGGGCAACGACCTGTTCCTGGAGATGAGCGAGTCCGGCGTGATCGACAAGACGGCGCTGATCTTCGGCCAGATGGACGAGCCGCCGGGGGTGCGGCTGCGGGTCGGCCTGGCCGCCCTGACCGTCGCCGAGTACTTCCGCGACGAGATGAACCAGGACGTGCTGCTGTTCATCGACAACATCTTCCGCTTCGTGCAGGCCGGCTCCGAGGTCTCGACCCTGCTCGGCCGGATGCCGAGCGCGGTCGGCTACCAGCCCACCCTGGCCGGCGAGATGGGCGTGCTCCAGGAGCGGATCACCTCGACCCGCGGCCACTCCATCACCTCGCTCCAGGCCATCTACGTGCCCGCCGACGACATCACCGACCCGGCCCCGCACACCACCTTCGCCCACCTGGACGCGACAACGGTGCTGGCCCGCGAGATCGCCTCGCTCGGGATCTACCCGGCCGTCGACCCGCTGGCCTCGACCTCGCGCATCCTCGACCCGCGCTACGTCGGCGACGAGCACTACCGGGTCGCGCGCCGGATCCAGGAGATCCTCCAGCGCTACAACGACCTCCAGGACATCATCGCCATCCTCGGGGTCGACGAGCTGTCCGAGGACGACAAGGTGATCGTCAACCGGGCCCGGCGCATCCAGCGGTTCCTCTCCCAGCCGTTCTACGTGGCCGAGCAGTTCACCGGCGTCGCGGGCAAGTCGGTGCCGCTGGACGAGACCATCGCCTCGTTCGACGCCCTGGCCAAGGGCGACTACGACCACCTGCCCGAGCAGGCCTTCTTCAACGTGGGCGGGATCGAGGAGGCCGAGGAGAAGGCCAAGCAGTTCGGCGGGGACTCCTAGCCGTGGCCGGCCTGGAGGTCCACCTGGTCACCCCCGAGCGCGAGGTGTGGGCCGGCGAGGCCGACTTCGTCACCGCCCGCGGGGTGGACGGCGACCTCGGCGTGCTCCCCGGCCACGCGCCCCTGCTGGCCGCCCTGGCCGTGGGGCCGGTGTTCATCGACGCCGGCGGCAGCCGCACCGCGGTGGTGGTGGACGGCGGCTTCCTCCACGTGGCCCACGACGACGACATCACCCGCGTCGACATCCTGGCCGAGCACGCCCTGCTCTCGGACGAGCTCGGCCAGGACTCCGCGGAGTCCCGCGAGCAGCGCGCCGAGGAGCTGCGCTCCGAGGACCGCCTCGACGAGGCCAGGGAGGAGCAGGCCAAAGCGGCCGTCCGCAGGCGGGTCGCCGACAGCTAGCGCTCGTCAGGTCGCTCCGCTGAGCCGGCCGTTCAGCGTCGTTCAGGTTCCGCTCAGGCAGGGTGCCCCAAGCTGCATCTCCCGGGCACGTCGGCCGCGCCAGGCGGCCGGCGGTCCGCGACCAAGGAGATGCAGATGCCAAGACGCGCGCGGACGCTGCTGGGTGTGGCTGCCCTGGCGGTCGCCGTCATCGGGCTCGTTCCGGCGTCCGCGGGCGCCGGCGCGGCGGCCACCTGCCAGCTGCCCAGGTTCGGGCCCGGCCGGAGCTACCATCCCCGCATCGACCCGGCCGACTTCAGCCCCGACGTCACCAACCCGTGGTTCCCCCTGACGCCCGGCCGGACCCTGGTCTACACCGGCACCAAGGACGGCCAGAAGGCGCTGAACCTGGTCGCCACGACCTCACGAACCAAGAAGATCGACGGAGTGACCACCCGGGTGGTGGAGGACCGGCTGTACCTGAGCAACGTCCTGGAGGAGCGGACCAGTGACTACTACGCCCAGGACCGCTGTGGCAACGTCTGGTACTTCGGTGAGGACACCGCCGAGCTGGATCGTCACGGCAACATCGTCAGCACTGAGGGGTCCTTCCACGCCGGGGTCGACGGCGCCCAGCCTGGGGTCTTCATGCAGGCTCACCCGCAGGTCGGCCGCAAGTTCCGTCAGGAGTGGTACCAGGGCCATGCCGAGGATGTGTTCAAGGTGATCGACCGCTCCGCGCCGGTCACCGTGCCCTACGGCTCGTTCCGCCACGCCCTGCGGACCGCCGAGACCAACGCCCTGGAACCGGCGGTCCTGGACAACAAGTACTACGTCAGGGGTATCGGCGAGGTCGCCGAGCTGGCGGTCAAGGGCCCGCGCGAGGCAGTCCGCCTCGTCGAGATCATCTCCTGACCGAGCGCGAATCAGAGCCAGCCATTACGGCGGAAGGCCCGGTACAGGACGATGCAGGCCCCGGCCATCACGGCCAGGGCCAGCGGGTAGCCGAAGGTCCAGGTCAGCTCGGGCATGTACTCGAAGTTCATGCCGTAGATCCCGGCGATCATCGTCGGCACGGCGACGATGGCCACCCAGGCCGAGATCTTGCGCATGTCGGCGTTCTGCTGCACGCCGATCTCGCTCTGGCGCAGGGCGACCTGGGTCAGGTTGGCCTGGAGCACGCTGGTCAGCAGCTCGCGGAAGCCGTTGACGTTGTCGACCACCCGCAGCAGATGGTCCTGGATGTCGCGGAAGTACTCGCCCAGCTCGCCGTGCATCCCCGGGACCAGGCTGTGGACCAGGCGGTCGAGCGGCTCGGTGAGCGGGGCCGCCGCCTGGTGGAACTCGATCACCTCGCGCTTGAGCAGGTAGATGCGCTCAGCCGGGTTGGTGCCGGCGTGGGAGAAGACCTCCCCCTCGACCTCCTTGACGTCCTCGTCGAGCCCGTCGACCACCGGCTGGTAGTCGTCGACGACCCGGTCGAGGATGGCGTACAGCACCGCCCCCGGGCCGAAGCGGAGCAGGTCGGGCCGGCTCTCGATCTGCTTGCGGACGTCGCCGAGAGCGCTGGCCGGCTTGTGGCGGACCGCGACCACGAACTGGCGGCCGATGAAGAGCATGATCTCGCCGAACTCGACCGTGTCGTCGGTGTCGACGTAGCGGGCGGTCTTGAGGACCACGAACAGGGTGTCGTCGTAGACCTCGAGCTTGGGCCGCTCGTGGGCGTTGATGGCGTCCTCGACGGCCAGCTCGTGCAGGTTGAACTCGCGCCGGACCGAGTCGAACTCCGCCTCGTCCGGCTCGTACAGCCCGATCCAGACAAAGGCGTTGTCGGCGTGCCCGGCCTCGTACGCCTCGTGCAGGGCCACCTCGCCCGGCCGGCGCTTCCCGTCCTGGTAGACCGCGCAGTCGATGATCATGCAGGCATTGTGCCCTAGCGCGACCCCGACCCCGGGGAGGCGGCGGCGACCCGGCAGAAGGCCTCGAGCAGCCGGGTGGCGTTGGCGCCGTTGCGGGCCGCCCCGGCCACGGCCTCGGCGATCGGGTAGTTGGGCGGCGGGGTCGAGCTGGCCCACCAGCCGGTCAGCAGCGGGCCGTCGACCTCGGGGTGGAACTGGACCGCGACCACGCTGCCCAGCCGGAAGGCCTGGCCGGGGTAGACGGCCCCACCGGCCAGGATGGTCGCGCCCGGGGGCGGGTCGAAGGTGTCGTGGTGCCACTCGAACAGCTCGGCCGGCTCCTGGAGGGCACCAAGGACCGGGTCGGCCCGGCCGGCGTCGGTCAGCTCGACCTTGGTCCAGCCGAGCTCCTCGCCGTCCGGACCCGGATACGACCGGCCGCCGAGGGCGGCGGCGGCCAGCTGGGCGCCAAGGCAGATCCCGAGGGCCGGGGCCGAGTGTGCGGCCGCGTCGGCGAGCAGGTCCATGGTCCGGGCCAGGTGGGGGTAGTCGCCGGTCTCGTCGGCGTCCATCGCCCCGCCAAGCACCACCAGCCCGTCGGCCCCGTCCAGGGTCGCCGGGACCGGCTCGCCGGGGGCCTCCACCACCCAGAGCTCGACCCCGGTGGCCGCCGCCGCCGCGCCCAGCAGACCGGGCGGGGAGCTGGGCTCGTGCTGGACGACCAGCAGCCGGGCGGTCACCGCCGTGGCTCCCGGACCGCGGCGTCGACCAGGGCCGGGAGCAGAGTCCCGGCCTCGCCGTGAAGGACGACGTCGGCCAGGTCGTCCAGGGGGGTCGGCTCGCGGTTGACAATCACCAGCTTGGCCCCCAGCCGACTGGCCCGCCGGGGCAGCCCGGCCGCCGGCTGCACGACCAGCGAGGACCCGACAGCCACGAAGGCGTCGCAGCCCGCGGTCAGTGTCTCGGCCCGCTCCCAGACCGCCGGCGGGATCCCCTGACCGAACGACACCGTGGCCGCCTTGATGATCCCCCCGCAGGCCAGACAGGCCGGGTCCTCCTCCCCGGCCTCGACCCGGGCCACCGCCGCACCCATCGGCCCCCGCTCCCCACAGGCCAGGCAGACGAACTGACGCCCGGTGCCGTGCACCTCACAGACCAGCTCGGCCGGAAGCCCGGCGTCGGTGTGGAGCCCGTCGATGTTCTGCGTGATCACCCCGGCCAGCCGTCCCGCCTCGGCCAGCCGCACACAGGCCAGGTGCGCCGAGTTGGGCCGCGCCTCCAGATGGTGCAGCTCCCGCCGCAGCCGCCAGGCCAGCCGCCTCGTCGCCGGGTCACTGACATACCGCCGAAACCCCAGCTCCCGAGGGTCGTACCGAGTCCACAACCCCCCCGGCGACCGGAAGTCCGGAATCCCCGAGTCAGTCGACACCCCAGCCCCGGTGAACACCACAATCCGCCGCGCCCCCACCAGCAGGGCGCCAGCCCGTTCGAGAGCGTCGTTCGCCGATCCCCTCACCACATCCATCTGACCAGGGTACCGACCACCCCACCCCACCGCGCAGACAGGACCATCCACCACCCGCCGACCCTCACCCACCGGGCCGTGCGCCACCCCCAGCCGCCGAGGTGCGGGCCCCCGGTGGGGGAGCGTAGCTGAGTCGCGGAGGGGGCGCGCCGGGTTGTCCACAGCCTGCCGGGGGGACAGGCGGCGGCTACGATGCGGGGATGCGTTGGTTGCTTGTGCCGCTGATGGTGGCCGTGGTCGCCTTGTCGGGCGCCGGGGCTGCCTGGGCGTCCTCCCAGGTCGCGCCGGAACAGGTGTCGCCAGGACAGGTCGCCCCAGACCAGGTGGCCCCGCCGAGCGCGCTCGTGCTGGTGGAGCGGCTGACGACCGACGAGGCGCTGGCCGCGACCGGTCCTGGTCGGCCCGAGGTGGCTGGGTTCGTGTCGACGCTGCCGGTGCATCAGCCGTTGGCGTCGCGGGTGCTGTCGCTGGCCGCCGGACGGCGGGTCGATGCCATGGACGCCCTGGAGGCGAATCCCGCCGCGGCCTCGGGGATGCCTGACTCGGGCACCGTGGAGCGGATTCGGGCCGACAACCCGTCGGCCCGGTTCGGGCGGCTGCCCTCGACCCGGGTGCTGGCCTACCCCGGGCTGGAGGCGGCGGGGCTGTTCGCGCTCGGGCCGAGCGGGACGGCCCCGGCGCCTGGGCCGCTCGGGCCGGGTGACCGGCCGATCCCGCTGCGGCCGGGGCAGCTGCTGGTGCTGGCCGTCCCCGACGCGGCCGCCCTTGCCGACCTGACCGGCCGCCTGCGGTCCGCCGAGGGTGCTGGGCCGGTCATGGTCACCGGGCTGCGGGCCGCTCCCGGGCGGGCCAACTCCGCCCCGCTGCTGGTCCTCCGCCAGCCAGGAGCCCGCGGCCTGGTCACCTCGGGCTCGACCCGACGCCTGGGGCTGGTCGCTCTCGAGGACGTGCGCCCGACCCTCGGCGTCGGTCCCTCCGAGGGCGACGACGGGACCGCCATCCGGCTGGCCGCCGACCCCGACCCGGCGGCCGCCGCCACCCGTATCGACCGCCGGGTGGCGGCGCTGGTCGCGGCCCGAACCTGGGCGATCCCGCTGCTCTGTCTGGCCGCCGTGCTCGCCCTGTTCGCGCTGGTGGCGACCTGGCGCGCCCACGGGAGCCCAGGGCGCTCGGCGTCGGCGGCAAGGGTGCTGCTGGCCCTCACCCTCGCCCTTCCCTCCGGGTACCTGCTGGCCAGCATGGCCGAGCCGGTCGCGGCCCAGGCGTGGCGGGCGTTCGACCCCGGCGCCCTGCGCGACCCCGGGGCCGTCGTCCCCTGGGCGGTCGCCTGGGTCACCTCCGGCATCGCCCTGGCCGCCGCCCTGGCCGCCGTCGCCCTCCGGCTCGACCGGCCCTTCACCACCGACCTGCCCGGAACGGCCACCGCCGCCACCCCCCGGCCCCGGGGCCGTGTGCCCGCGCCGGCGTTGCTCGGGGCGGTGCTGATCGGGCTGGTCGTCGGGGACCTGGTGCTCGGCGGCCATGGGCTGTCCCAGCCGCTGGTCGGTGGGAGCGCCTGGGACGGCGAGCGCTTCTACGGTCTCGGCAACGGCTACTTCGCCTTCGCCCTGGCCTCGGTCATGCTGGTGGCCGGGTTCGCCCCGCTGTCGGCGGTGGCCACCGCGGCCCTGCTGGCCGGCCTGGGTGTGGCCGACGGGCTACCCCGGCTCGGGGCCGACGTCGGCGGCGCCCTCACCTCGATGCTGACCGCGGCCGCGGCCCTGGTCGTGCTCGCCCCCGGCCGTCCCCGGGTGCGCCGGGTCGTGCTCCTGGCCGGCCTGGCCGTGGCCGCCGCCGTGGCCGTGGCCCTCGGGGCCGGGCTGGGCGGGCCGGCCAGCCACGCCGGCCACTTCGCCGAGCGCCTGCGCCACGGCCCGGCCGACGCCGCCGGGGTCGTGGTCGACCAGCTCGCCCGCAACCTGCGCCTGCTGGCCAACAGCCCCTTCGCCTGGGCCGGCCCCCTCCAGGTGCTCCTGGCCGGCCTCATCGCCCTTCGCCCGCCGCCCCCGCTGCGCCAGCTCCCGGACTGGATTCGCCGCGTCCTCGGCCTCGGCGCCCTCGGGTCGCTCCTGCTCATCCTGCTCAACGACACCGGCGTCACCGCCACCTCGGCCAGCGGCCTGTTCCTGCTGGCCATCCCCGCCTGGGCCTGGCTCGACCAGCACCGCCCGCCCAGCCCGCCCGCCCCCCAGCCCCGGACCCGGCCGGCCGAGGTGCGCCACTAGCCCTCGGCCGGCCTTCCCGGATCGGCGGCCGCCACCACGAGCACCCTGACCCTTCGTCCTCATTCGTAGGCGAGCAGCGGTGCGACCGGCTGCCTGGCCAGCAGCCGCGCGGGAACACTGACGATGACCGCGAACACGACAGGCACCGCCGCCGCGAGCAGGACCAGCGACATCGCCGAGACACTCACCTCCGGCAGATCGCCGCCCTCCATGAGGCTCCACAGGCCGAGCCCGATGGGGATCCCGGCGACCACGGCGATCGCGCAGGCACCGAGTTGCGACACGATGAGGGAGATGACCGTCTGGCGCGGGGTCGCTCCGACCGCCCGGAGCACCGCCTGGTTCCGGGCGGCGTCCCGCGCGGCGAAGACCGCCACGATCCAGGCGTTGACCGTGGCGAGCACCAGCAGCAGCCAGGCCGTGCCGAGAATGATCGCCCGGATCTGGTCGTAGAGGACTGCCACGGCGGCGTCGCTGGCGGCGTGGCCCGGCTCGGGCGGCCGGAGATCCAGCAGGTCCAGGCTGTCGCGCAGGGCGAGGGCCACGACGATCATCGCCACCCCGAGGGCCAGCCCGGTCGCGTTGGTGAGCAGCCGCCCTGGCCGCCGCCACGCCGACCGCAGCCCCAGCACGCCCGGCAGGGGGACGCCGGCGCGTGCGGCGAGGCCGGCCAGCCGGCCCGGGTGTCTGGGCGGTCGCGGGCCGGCGGCGAGCGATCGCAGCGTGCTCTGCCGGATGCCTCGCAGCGCAGGGCGGACGGTGCCAAGGAGCACCACCGCGAAGGCGACAGCAGCGACGATCACCACCCGCGTCACCGTGAGCGGGGGTGGCTCCGGCCGGCCGAGCACGGTCACGGAGGTCTCCGCGATGGGTGGCGCGAGCAGGCGGCCGATGCCCAGGCCGACCGCAGTGGCCGCGGCGGCGATCGCGGAGTGCTCGAGCAGCAGCACGAGCATGACCTGCCGCGGGGTCACACCGACCGCCTTGAGCGTGCCGACCTGGTGGATCCGCGCGGCCATGCGGCCGGCGATGAGGACCGACGCGGTGGCGATGGTGAGGATCGCGATCAGGGTTCCCGCCGCGAACAGGGTCCCGGCCAGGATGTCGATGTCGGAGTGCGACTCGGTCCTGCGCTGCCGCCACGTCTCCAGGAAGGGGGTGACCGACGAGGAGGAGGGAACCGCTGTGAGCGACTGGTGCGCGGCCACGAAGTCGGCGGCCCGGCCGGGATCGGCGAGGCGCAGCTGGAGCTCGAAGCCCTCCTCGGTCATGCCCAGGTCGCGCAGCCGCTGCGCCGTCGCCGGGGTGGCCCAGACCTGGGCGGGGCGGCTGAGCGGGAACCGCCCCCTGCTGACGGTCTCGGCGACGCCTCGGACGGGGAACGGTCGACCCTGGATCGTCACCGTGTCCCCGGCGCTGGCGTGAAGGGTCGCCGCGAGCCCGCTCTCGAGCACGACCCCGCCGCCGTCGCCAAGCCAGGCGCCACTGGTCACGAGCGGCTGGTCCACCTGGTAGGGGCCGGGATCGCGCACCTCGGCGGTGAGGTCCTCTGTGCCGCCGTCGATCTGGATCGACCCGTACAGGTGGCTCCAGGGGCCGCCGGCCGCGACCACGCCGGGTGCGCTGGTGAGCTGGGTGGTGCGGTGGCGCAGCTCGGCCACGAGGGCGCGGTCCCCCGGCTCGTCGGGAGGGTGGTAGACGGTGAAGCTGACGTGGAAGCCCTTGGTCGCCCGCCATACGCGGTTCCACGGCGCGTCGGCGCTCCCGTAGAGCGACATCGCCACGCCGAGCACGCCCGTCGCGATCGTCAGGGTGAGCAGGAGCAGTAGCGCCTGTCCCGGGCGGCGGCGCAGGTTGCGCGCGGCAAGGCGAACCGCCAGCCCCATCCAGCGCATCAGCGCTCGCCCCCCAGGTCGGCCAGGCCCGCGAGGAGCCCGGCGACCGAGGTGCCTTCGCCCAGCCGCGTCTGCGCCACGATTGCTCCGTCCCGCATGGTGAGCAGCCGGTCGGCGGTGCTGGCCACCCGCGCGTCGTGCGTCACGATCAGCAGCGTCTGGCGCGCCTGGCGGAGCTCGCCAAACAGCCGCAGGATGTCGCCGGTGGCGCGGCTGTCCAGGTTGCCGGTGGGCTCGTCGGCGAGCACCACCAGCGGCTCGTTGACCAGGGCCCTGGCCACCGCGACGCGCTGCCGCTCGCCGCCCGACAGTTGGTGGGGGAGGTGGCCGGCCTGCTCGGCCACCCCGAGCCGCTCGAGCAGCGCCATCGCCCGGCGCCGCGCGTCACGGCGCGACCCGCCGACGAGCAGTGTCGGCAGCTCCACGTTCTCCACAGCGGTCAGCTCGTCGACCAGGTGGAACGCCTGGAAAACAAAGCCGACGTTGCGGCGGCGGAAGACCGCCCACTGGGTCTCCGAGAGCCCGTCCACGCGCGTGCCGGCCAGGGACAACTCGCCGGCGTCCGGGCGCTCCAGCCCGCCGAGCAGGTGGAGCAGCGTGGACTTGCCGCAGCCGCTCGGCCCCATGACCGAGACCGCCTCGCCCGCCTCCACCACCAGGTCCACGTCGTCCACCGCCCGGATCGGCGATCCGTCAGCCGGGTACCGTCGCACCAGGCCTCGCGCCTCGATCACCTTGCTCATCGCGACTCCCTCTCGACCAGGCGCTGCTGGCACACCTCGAGCCAGCGGATGTCGGCCTGCAGGCGCAGTGACGCGCCCTCCAGCAGGAGAGCGCCATCCGAGTCGGGCGGCTCCTGGAGCGCCAGCTCCTGAAGCTGGCGCAGCTCGCGCAGCAGCTCCAGCCGCTGCGAGTCGACCAGCGCCACCGGATCCGTCAGGCGCGTGGCCGCCGCCGCGGCCAGCTTGAGGTGGAACTCCAGCGGCACCACCCTCGACCAGGTCACGTCGGTCAGCCACAGCATGACGCGCTCCCGGCCGGAGGCGGTCAGCTCGTACACCTTCTTGTCGGGGTGGCTCGGCTGCGCGACCTCCCTGGCCTCGACCAGGCCGGCGCGCTCCAGGCGGGAGAGCGTCACGTACACCTGTCCGGGGTTCAGCGCCCCGCCCGCCGGGCCGAGCGCCTTCACCAGGCGCTGCCGCAGCTCGTACCCATGGGCTGGCTCCTTGGCCAGCAGCGAGAGGATCACGTCCTGCATCGGCAATCGACTCCTCAAGTCCCGGCGGCGTTATCTATAACAGTTATCTAGGATCCAGGCAAGTCGGCACATCCCGGCGGTCCTCCACGCCCTAGGCCGCCGGGGCGGGACCCTGGGACGAGCCGCGGGCGCCGGCGGCGTGGCCGAGCCCGACGGCCAGGAGCTGGATGGTCCCGACGGCGACCAGGGTGCCGGCCACGTCGGCGCGGGACAGCACGGGCCCGGCCAGGGCCGCGCCGACCGCGAACGCGCCCAGCTTGAGGCTGGCCGCGGTGGTGAAGATCTGGCCGCGCAGGGACGGGGGCGACCAGCGCTGGCGGGTCGCGAAGGTGGCCGCGAAGGCGGGGCCCTCGGCCAGGCCGGCCAGCGCGACCAGGGCCAGGGCGGCCGGGAACGACGGGGCCAGCGGCCAGGCCGCCAGGACCAGGCCGAAGAGGCCGAGGCCGGCCAGCACGACCCGCTGGGGCGGCCAGGCGGCGGTCGGCCGGGCGGCGGCCAGGGCGCCGGCGATCGCCCCCGTCTCGAGGGCCGCCCAGAGGTAGCCGGCGCCGGCCCGGCCCGCTCCCAGGCGCTCGGCCCAGAACGGCAGGGCCAGGGTGAGCAGGCCGGTGCCGCCCATGCCGACGGCGGTGGCGACCGTCACCCCGCGCAGCACCGGGGTGCGGGCCAGGTGGGCCAGCCCCTGGCGGATGGCGGTGGCCAGCGGGGCCGGGTGGTCGCCGGCCGGGGGCGCGACCCGGGGAAGGCGGGCAATGGCCGGCAGGGCCAGGCCGGCCAGGACCGCCTCGGCGAGCACGGCCCGGGCCGGGCCGGCGGTGGCCGCGACCACGCCCGCGACCGCCGGGCCGGCGATGGCGGCGGTGTTGAAGCTGC
>JASLIH010000612.1 GCA_030152105.1 Actinomycetes bacterium | reverse complement strand
GGCCACCCCGGCGCCGCCGGTGGGAACGGCCCTCGGCCCCCACGCCGTGAACATCATGGACTTCTGCAAGCAGTACAACGCGGCCACCCAGGCCCAGGCCGGCAACGTGGTCCCGGTGGAGATCACCATCTACGAGGACCGCAGCTTCAGCTTCGTGCTGAAGACCCCGCCCGCGGCGGTGCTGCTGCGCAAGGCCGCCGGGGTCGAGAAGGGCTCGGCCGAGCCGCACCGTGAGAAGGTCGGCTCCGTCACCCGGGCCCAGGTCCGGGAGATTGCCGAGACCAAGATGCCCGACCTCAACGCCATCGACGTCGAGGGTGCGATGAAGATCGTCGAGGGCACCGCCCGGTCCATGGGCATCACCGTCGCCTCCTGACGAGGCGCCGTTCACCGAGTTCGTGGGAGGGCCGCGCGTCGCGGTCCGTGGACCACAGGAGGACAACTGATGGCAGGCAAGAAGCTCGCCGAGGCGGTCGCCAAGGTCGACCGCACCCGGCTGTACCACCCGGCTGAGGCGCTGGAGCTGGCTCGGGAGACCAACCCGACCAAGTTCGACGCCACCGTCGAGGTCGCCTTCCGGCTCGGGGTCGACCCGCGCCGGGCCGACCAGATGGTGCGGGGCACCGTCTCGCTGCCCAACGGCACCGGCAAGACGATCCGGGTCGCCGTGTTCGCCGAGGGTGAGGCGGCCCGCCTGGCCGAGGAGGCCGGCGCCGACGTGGTCGGCGGCAAGGACCTGGTCGAGCGGGTCCAGGGCGGCTTCCTCGACTTCGACGCCGCGGTCGCCGTGCCCGAGATGATGGGCCAGGTCGGCCGCCTCGGCCGCGTCCTCGGCCCCCGGGGCCTGATGCCGAACCCGCGCGCCGGCACCGTCACCCCGGACGTGGCCAGGGCCGTCTCCGACATCAAGGGCGGCAAGGTCGAGTACCGGGTCGACCGCCACGGCAACCTCCACCTGATCCTGGGCAAGACGTCGTTCGCCGCCAAGGCCCTGGTCGAGAACTACCAGGTCGTCCTGGACGAGATCCTCCGCGCCAAGCCGGCCGCGGCCAAGGGCCGCTACATCAAGGGCATCACCGTCGCCACCTCGATGGGCCCCGGCATCAAGGTCGACCCAAGCGCCACCCGCAACCTGACCGGCACCAGCGCCTGACAGGCCGGCCGTGCCCCCAGAGCGGTTCGGACCCCCGGAGGTGCTGGAGACCATGACCAGCGGGGGCCCGGGCGCCCGACCGGCCGGGGAACGATGACTAGCGGGGCCCGGGCCCGGCCGGCCTGGGAGCTGGGATGGTGGGCGCCAGTGCCGCCGGCGCTGGAGCCCGGTGAGCTGGTCGACCCGGCGGTGCATGGAGCGCTGCTGTCCGCGGTCGCCGACGGGGCCCCACTGGACCGGTTGGGCCAGCACCGTCTGGAGTCGCTGAAGGCGGCCGGGCTCGCCACCGCCGACGGCCGCCCCCGGTTCCCGGTGGCCCCAGCCGCCCAAGCCAAGGCGGTCGCCGAGACCGCCGGCGACCTCGGCCGAGCCATGGCCCGCCTGGTCGCCGGCGAATGGAGCCGCCTCGAGGTCGAGTACGAGCCCGTCCACGCCGCCCTCTCCCCCCCGAGCATCGAGCACGAGCCTGGCCACGCTGCGCCGGCCGGCCCGACCGTGGGTGCCGGGTCCGGGTCTGGCCATGCCGCGACGGTGGGTGCGGCTCCGGGCGCGGCGGCCTTTCTGGTGGTCGGTGGGCTGCTGCTCGACCTGGGGGTGCGGCGGCTGCTGCGGCGTGAGGGGCTGGCCTCGCCACCGTTTGGCAGTGCGTTCGTGTGGCTGGCGGAGGGGGAGGGCGCCGCCGGCAGCTGGTTCGCGCGGGTCACGGGACTGCCCGGGCGGGGGAGCCTGGTTCGCTTCGGCCACCCCGGCGCGCCCGCCTTCCAGCTGGCCGCGGCCGACCCCGAGGCCGCCCCGGCGCTGCCGGCCTCGCTCGAACCGGCGCTGCGCGAGCTCTGCGAGGGGCTCGGCTGGTCGGTCGTCCGTCTGGTCGAGGACGCCCTCCCGGCGCTCGACCCGGTCCGCCGCCGCGTCCCCGGCGCCGACGACGAGGGCGCGTTCCTCGCCTGGGTCTACACCCTGGCCGTCGACGAGGCCCTTGACCGCCTGTCGGCCCGGGGCCTCCTCACCCCTCCGGCCACCGGCGTAACCAGCGTCCGGGTCGCCGACCCCGCGCTGGCGGGCGCCGCCCTGTAGCGGCCGGAGCTCGCGGGCGTCCAGTGGCGCGCACCGACGTCAGCGGGGCGACGGGGTCGGTCGCCGCCGAAGGAACAGGATGAGGTGCGCTAGCCGCGGCCGGTACGGCGCAGGAGGTTGCGTTCGTAGACGGCGTCGAAGCGGCGGGTTGCGAGGCGGCGCCGCCAGTCGGCGGTCAGCGGGGCGGCGAGGGTGGCCAGCGCCACCAGGGTGGCGATGGCGACCAGGTCGGCGGGCATGGTTCCTCCTGCATTGGCGGACTGGGGGTCCGCTGCGCTGGCGGACTGGGGGTCCGCGTGGACAAGCTGCGGGTGCTGCGGCCTGCGGGTGCCGCCGGCTAGGGGAGGACCAGGAGCGATGGGCGGGGTTCCTGACCGGGTGGTCGGGTGGTGGGCGAACCGCCGGGTTGGCGGGCGCCGGCGACGAGTAGGCCGACCCGGCGGGCGCGGTCCTGGTCTTCGATCGCCTTGGCGACGCTGATGTCGGTCAGCCAGCGGCCACGCTCGAACCCGCGGTCGAACTGCCTGACGCTCTCCTCTTCGATGCGGTTCGCGGCCCACATGGCCATGCACGCTCCCCCGGCGACGAGGCCGACGAGCAGGCTGATGATGACCGGCGTAGCCATCTACCTCCCCCTCCTTATGCTGCGATCGTCGACTCTGACGAGATCGACGGCTTCGGAACCTATGACAGCAAGGCGCCTGGGAGCAAAATAGAGATACGGCCGCCAACCTGCCCGCGGTTGTCCACAGCCCCCCTGTGCTACAGTGCGTCCTTGCCAGAGACCGTCCGGTTGCCGAATGGCACGAAGGCCCGACAGGGCGCCGGCGCAGGCGAGCACCTCGTAAGGTGCCTCCACGCGTGGCAGACGCCAGTCGGACGGTCCGGGACCGTCCGTTTTTCTTTTGTGGAGGTGAGGCCGTGCCGAACGCGAGCAACGTCGCCGAGGTCGAGGCCATCAAGGGACGCCTGGAAGGCTCGGTGGCCGCGCTGCTCACCGAGTACCGGGGCCTCAAGGTCGCGGAGCTGGGTGAGCTGCGCGCGTCGCTGCGCGGGTCGTCGACCGAGTACCGGGTGCTGAAGAACACCCTGACCAGCATCGCCGTTCGCGAGGCGGGCTACGAGGACCTGGTGGCCCTGCTCCAGGGCCCGACCGCGGTCGCCTTCGTCCACGGCGACCCGGTCCAGGCGGCCAAGGACCTGGCCGAGTTCGCCCGCACCCACCCGTCCCTTGTCGTCAAGGGCGGGGTGATGGACGGCAAGGTCCTCGGCGCCGCCGAGGTCCGGCAGCTGGCCACCCTTGAGTCCCGCGAGGTCCTGCTGGCCCGGCTGGCCGGGCTGCTCCAGGCCTCCGCCCAGCAGACCGTGAACCTGCTCGTCGCCCCGCTCCGGCAGGTGGCGACCATGACCGCCGCCCTTCGCGACAAGACCCAGGGCGAGGAGCCGAGCGCCGCCCCGGCAACCGAGGCCGAGGCCGAGCCCGAGGCGCCCGCCGCCGAGGCGACCGAGGTTCCCGCCGCCGAGGGCACCACCACTGACACCACTGACACGGACGAACCCGCGGCCGAGGCGGCCGGGGACGAGAGCTAAGGAGAACCCTTATGGCGAAGCTGTCCACCGACGACCTCCTGGACGCCTTCAAGGAGATGACCCTCCTTGAGCTGTCGGAGTTCGTGAAGCAGTTCGAGGACACGTTCAACGTCTCCGCCGCCGCCCCCGTGGCCGTCGCCGCCGGGCCGGGCGCCGGCGGGGCCGGGGCCGCCGCGGCCGAGGAGGCCGAGGAGCAGACCGAGTTCGACGTGGTGCTGACCGGCCCTGGCGAGAAGAAGATCCAGGTCATCAAGGAGGTCCGCGCCCTCACCAGCCTCGGGCTGAAGGAGGCCAAGGACCTGGTCGACGCGGCGCCCAAGCCGGTGCTCGAGCGCGTTCCCCGGGACCAGGCCGACAAGGCCAAGGCCCAGCTCGAGGCCGCCGGTGCCAGCGTGGAGCTGAAGTAGACTGGGCACGTCACCTGGCGCGTTCCTGTCGCCTACTCTCCGTAGTTGCTCCTTGACACCATGGGGAGTGGGCGGCAAACTCGGTCGGACAAGACGAAGTGAGGTGCACACGCAGACCCTCAGTTCGAGGTTGACGGCGGTGTAGGAAAGCGCTACACTGCTCTTTCGCATGTCTTCGCGCGCCTTCGACCAGCCTACCCCGGGCTTTGGCGTGCCCAGCCGCCACTGCACCACCCGCTTCCACACCTGCTTCCCGCGAAAGGGGAGGGACGCTTGTTGAGCGACCCGCGTACCTCGGCCTCCCTACGACTCTCCTTCGGCAAGATCCCCGAGATCCTTCCCATCCCCGATCTCATCGCCATCCAGCGCCAGTCCTTCGAGTGGCTGATCACCGACGGTCTCCGTGAGACCTTCGACGAGATCAGCCCGATCGAGGACTTCACCGGCCAGATGGCGCTCACGTTCGGGGAGCACCGTTTCGAGGAGCCCGAGCATTCTGTCGAGGAGTGCCGGGAGCGAGACAACACCTACTCCCGCAAGCTCCACGTCCAGGCCGAGTTCCAGAACCGCACCACCGGCGAGATCAAGTCCCAGTCGGTCTTCATGGGCGACTTCCCGGTCATGACCGACCAGGGCACCTTCATCATCAACGGCACCGAGCGCGTCGTGACCTCGCAGCTGGTCCGCTCGCCCGGCGTCATCTTCGAGCAGGAGCCCGACAAGACCCTCGACAAGCTGCTCACCTCCTGCCGGGTCATCCCGGCCAGAGGCGCATGGCTTGAGTTCGACGTCGACAAGAAGGACACCGTCGGCGTCCGCCTCGACCGCAAGCGCCGCCTGCCCGTGACCGTGCTCCTGCGCGGCCTCGGCATGGGCGACGAGCAGATCCGTGAGCGGTTCGGCGAGTCCGAGACCATGATGGGCACGCTCGAGAAGGACCACACCAAGACCGAAGAGGACGCGCTGGTCGAGATCTACCGGCGCCTGCGCCCGGGCGAGCCGCCCAGCGCCGAGTCCGGCCGCCAGCTCCTGCACGGCCTCTTCTTCCAGCCCAAGCGCTACGACCTGGCCAAGGTCGGCCGCTACAAGATCAACAAGAAGCTGGGCCTGGAGAACGAGCAGCACAAGGCCCTGACCCTCACCACCGACGACGTCGTGGCCACCGTGGACTACCTGGTCCGGCTGCACGAGGGCGACCCCACGACCAGCACCGACGACCAGGACCACTTCGGCAACCGGCGCCTGCGCTCGGTTGGCGAGCTGATCCAGAACCAGGTCCGTATCGGCCTGTCGCGGATGGAGCGGGTCGTGCGCGAGCGCATGACCACCCAGGACGCCGAGGCGATCACCCCCCAGACGCTGATCAACATCCGTCCGGTGGTGGCCGCGATCAAGGAGTTCTTCGGCACCTCGCAGCTCAGCCAGTTCATGGACCAGACCAACCCGCTGGCCGCCCTGACCCACCGGCGGCGCCTGTCGGCGCTCGGCCCGGGCGGGCTGTCGCGTGAGCGGGCCGGGTTCGAGGTCCGCGACGTCCACCCGTCGCACTACGGCCGCATGTGCCCGATCGAGACGCCCGAGGGCCCGAACATCGGCCTCATCGGCAACCTCTCGACCTACGCCCGGATCAACGAGTACGGGTTCGTGGAGACGCCCTACCGCAAGGTGGTCGACGGCCGGGTCACCGAGCAGGTCGACTACCTGACCGCCGACGACGAGGACCTGCACGTGATCGCGCAGGCCAACGCGGCCGTCGACGCCCAGGGCAACTTCGCCACCGACCGCGTCCTGGTCCGCCAGGGCAGCCGCTCGGCCGGCATCTCCAGCCAGCGCTCGGTCAGCCGGTCCGACTTCGGCACCGGCCAGGGCGCCGGGGTCACCGGCGAGGTGGCCAACGTGCCGCCCGACGAGGTCGACTACATGGACGTCAGCCCCCGGCAGATGGTGTCGGTGGCCACCGCCCTGATCCCCTTCCTGGAGCACGACGACGCCAACCGGGCCCTGATGGGGGCCAACATGCAGCGTCAGGCCGTGCCCCTGCTCCGCTCCGAGGCGCCGCTGGTCGGCACCGGCATGGAGCGGCGGGTGGCGGTCGACGCCGGCGGGGTGGTCGTCGCCGACACCCCCGGCACGGTCGAGGACGTCACCGCCGACCAGGTCACCGTCCGCCACGCCGACGGCTCGGCCAAGGTCTACCGGATGCGCAAGTTCGAGCGCTCCAACCAGGGCACCTGCATCAACCAGAAGCCGATCGTCGTCGAGGGCGCCAAGATCGCCGCCGGCGACGTGCTGGCCGACGGGCCCTGCACCGACACCGGCGAGCTGGCGCTCGGCAAGAACCTCCTGGTCGCGTTCATGCCCTGGGAGGGCCACAACTACGAGGACGCCATCATCCTCTCCGAGCGCCTGGTCAAGGACGACGTCCTGACCTCGATCCACATCGAGGAGCACGAGGTCGACGCCCGCGACACCAAGCTCGGGGCCGAGGAGATCACCCGGGACATCCCCAACGTCTCCGAGGACGTGCTCAAGGACCTGGACGAGCGGGGCATCATCCGCATCGGGGCCGAGGTCGACCCCGGCGACGTCCTGGTCGGCAAGGTCACGCCCAAGGGCGAGACCGAGCTGACCCCCGAGGAGCGCCTCCTGCGCGCGATCTTCGGGGAGAAGGCCCGCGAGGTCCGCGACACCTCCCTGAAGGTCCCCCACGGCGAGACCGGCAAGGTCATCGGCGTGCGGGTGTTCTCCCGCGAGGCCGGCGACGACCTCAACCCGGGCGTGAACCAGCTGGTCCGGGTCTACGTCGCCCAGAAGCGGAAGATCTCCGACGGCGACAAGCTGGCCGGCCGCCACGGCAACAAGGGCGTCATCTCCAAGATCCTCCCTGAGGAGGACATGCCCTTCCTGGTCGACGGCACCCCGATCGACGTCATCCTCAACCCGCTCGGCGTGCCGAGCCGGATGAACATCGGCCAGGTGCTGGAGACCCACCTCGGCTGGGTGGCCGCCCACGGCTGGTCGTTCGACACCCTGCCCGGCTGGGCCAAGGAGACTGGCTGGACCAAGGAGCAGGGCCGCCAGGACGTGACGCGGCCGCTGGGCACCCCGGTGTTCGACGGCGCCAACGAGGAGGCCATCGAGGACCTGCTCACCGCCACCCTCGGGACCTACGAGGACCCGATCGACGGCGAGACCCACAAGCTGGTCGACGCCGAGGGCAAGGCGATGCTGTTCGACGGCCGCTCCGGCGAGCCGTACCCGACCCCGGTCACCGTCGGCTTCATCTACATCATGAAGCTGCTGCACCTGGTGGACGACAAGATCCACGCCCGCTCCACCGG
>JASLIH010000610.1 GCA_030152105.1 Actinomycetes bacterium | reverse complement strand
CCGCACCTCGACCCCGCACACGCAGCTACATCATGACCTCGGCCATAGCTGCGCGGGCTGCTTCTTCGTCAACGCCCCGCTGGAGTTCGAGGACCATCGCCACCAGATCCACCAGGAGAGCCGGCGGCACCTGGCCCTGTTCCGTCCATGACTTTGGGCGGAGCGGCTCGCTCAGGACACGGCGAAGTCGCGCGCGGTGCGACGCGACCAATTTCCTCTATCCGTCGTATCGGATGAATGCCCTCGACAAGGTGAACCCGGAAGAACAGGATATGGTTCTCTGGCTGGACGTCCCATGAAGCCGCCTGGTGAGGCGGCAGGGGGTGTGTCGGGATGCGTCGAGCAATTGTCGTCATTGCCCTGGCCCTGACCATGCTGGTGGCGGCCGCCTGTCCGGTGATCGCCACGGTTGCCCAGCCGTCACCGACCGAGCGTGTCGATCGGGTTGATTTCAACGGCGACGGCTTCGACGACCTCGCCATCGGCGTCCCTGGTGAGGGAATTGGGGGGGCGGCCCTGGCCGGTGCCGTCAACATTCTCTATGGCGGAGCCGGCGGCCTAGCGGGGACCAACCAGCTGCTCACCCAGGGCAATCCCGAGCCGGTCGACCTGTTCGGCTTCGCGGTCGCCAAGGGGGACTTCAACGCCGACGGCTTCACCGATCTCGCGGTGGGGGCACCCAGCGAAGACGTGGGGACGGCCGGCCTGGCTGGCGCGGTCAATGTCTTCTACGGCTCGGCCAACGGCCTGCCAGCCACCAGCCAGGTCCGTCTCCAGAGCAACCCGGAGAACAGCGACCGGTTCGGCTCCGCGCTTGACGCTGGCTTGTTCAACGACGACGACGTCATGGACCTGGCTGTCGGCGCCCCTGGAGAGACTGTCGGTGGCCGGCCCGACGCCGGTGCGGTCAGTGTGTTCTACGGCTCGGCTGGGGGGCTGCCGACCACCAGCCAGACCTTGTTGCAGGGAAACCCGGAGTTGGGTGACCGCTTCGGAACGGCGCTGGTGGCGGGGTTCTTCAACGCCGACCAGGGTGACTTGGCCGTTGGTGCTCCCGGCGAGGATGTCGGCAGCGCCGGCGGCGCCGGGGCGGTGAGTGTGTTCTCCGGCACACCAGGCGGGCTGCCGACCAGCAGCCGGGTGCTCCTCCAGGCCAACTCCGAGGTCGGCGACCAGTTCGGGTCGGCGCTGGCGGCCGGGTTCTTCAGCGGCAGCAACTTCTACGACCTGGCCGTCGGGGCGCCGACCGAGACCGTCGGGGGCAGGGCTGACGCTGGCGCGGTCAGCGTGTTCCTCGGGTCGGCCAGCCAACTGTCGGGGACTGCCGCCCAGACCCTGGTCCAGGGTTCGGGGGTCGGTGGCGCCGCCGAGACAGGCGACGAGTTCGGGTCGGCGCTGGCGGCCGGGTTCTTCGACACCGGCCCGTCGGATCTGGCCATCGGCGTCCCCTTTGAGGACCTGGGCGGCGCCACCGACGCCGGGGCCGTCAACGTCGTGTACGGCTCCAACACCGGGCTGGTGGGTCGCAACCAGACCCTCACCCAGGACAGCCCAGGCGTGGTCGGGACCGCAGAGCCGGGCGACCTGTTCGGCGTCGCCCTGGCCCGAGGGATCTTCCTCAACAACTTCAACGGCGACGGCTTCGCCGACCTGGCCATCGGGGCCGCCGGCGAAGACGTCGGCGCCGCGATCGACGCCGGAGCGGTCAACGTCCAGTACGGCTCGTCCACCGGACTACCCGGTCCCGGTGGCCAACTGTTCACCCAGAACAGTCCAGGAGTTGGCGGCACCGCCGAGTCGGGTGACGGCTTCGGCAGCGCCCTGGACTGAACCCAACGGCCCAGGCGGGCGGATCGCGGATACCTCACCGCAACCGCCCGCCCGGGCATATCCCGCACAGCTAGCAGTCAAGACCGCCACCAACCATTCCTGCTGTGGCTGACATCTTCATCTGGCTGTGCGCCTGACCTGACCAGCCCCGTGGCGGTCCAAGAAACACGCCCTAGAACGACCGACTCCAACACGCGATTGGACCCGATGGAAAGGGCCAAGATGGGGTCGGGAGGCCACTATGGCCAAGCCCTGGCTGTGTCGCATCGGCAGGCACCGTTGGCAGCGGCTGCGCAACCCCGAAGGCGGCTGGTACCGCGAATGCAAAGGGTGCGGACGACAACGGTCCGGCATTGGCGGACCCGGCGGCGGCATCGGAGCGGGCACATCATGACCACGCCCTAGCGCTGCCGGCTCCGACTCCACACGGAGTCCAACTCGTCTTGCGTCAGCAATCTGTCGGCACACCTCCTACGCGACGCCAAGCGCAGCAATACGTCGCCTCGGCCTGTCAGTAAGGATGAGCTGGGATGATGTGGTGCGGAGCATGGTTCCTGGAGGCAATGTTTTCGTGCCGCACTCGCTTCACACGGCAGAAGCCACAGGTTCGAATCCTGTCACGCCCACCAGCGGAAACGCTTCTCAGACCCGCTTCAGTGGGCCGTTAGCCAGAAGACCGAGGCCTGCGCGTGGTCCATCCGGTCAGCGTCGCTCAATCCGAGCCGCCGGCAAGCCACGAGGCTGCTATGTCTGTCAAGGTGTCGCTCGACATCGCGCTTCCTTTGGGTGCAACGGGCAGCCCTCGTGCTCGTCTCGGGCTTGCTCTGGCACTGGGTTCAGCTTGCGGTGGCCAGACGCGAGAGCCTGTCCCCGTTGACAGCGCCCTCCGGGACGCGTAGGCAAGCAGGACAGCCGCCGTCTGGAGGTGTGCCATGGCCTT
>JASLIH010000573.1 GCA_030152105.1 Actinomycetes bacterium | reverse complement strand
CGGACCGAGCGCAGGTCGACCGTGACCAGGTCGGCCAGGCGGCCGGGGGCCAGGCGGCCGGCGTCCCAGCCGAGGGCGGTCATGCCGGCCTCGGTGGCGGCGGTCAGAAGGTCGGCCGGCTGGTGGTGGCCGCGGCGTTCGGTGGCCAGGCGTTCGTCGAGCTCGACCGCTCTGGCTTCCTCGAACAGGTCGATCATGGCGTGGCTGTCCGAGCCCAGGCAGAGGGGGCTGCCGGCGTTGGCCAGTGACCGGGCCGGGCCGATCCCGTCGGCCAGGTCGCGCTCAGTGGTCGGGCAGAGGCAGGCGGTGGTCCGGGTGGCGCCGAGGAGGGCGACGTCCTCCTCGGTGAGGTGGGTGGCGTGGACGGCGGTGGTTCGCGGACCGAGGACCCCGGCCGACCCGGCCAGGGCGGCCGGGGTGCGGCCGGTGGCGGCGATGCAGGCCTGGTTCTCGGCCCGCTGCTCCGACAGGTGGAGATGGAGGGGGGCTTGGCGGCCGTCGGCCCAGGCGGCCACCGTGGCCATGGCCGCCCGGTCGACCGCTCTGACGCTGTGGATGCCGGCCGCCACCCGGACCCCGGGCCGGTCGCGGAGGGCCCCGGCGCGCTCGGCCCAGGCGTCGGCGTCGCCGTCTCCGAAGCGGACCTGAGCGCCGGCCAGCGCCTGCCCGTCGAACCCGGGCCGCAGGTAGCAGGTGTCGATCAGCGTGAGGCGGACCCCGGCCCGGCCGGCCGCCTCGATCAGCACCTCCCCCATCTGGTTGGGATCGGCGTACGGCCGGCCGGCCGGGTCGTGGTGCAGGTAGTGGAACTCCCCCACGGCGGTGATCCCGGCCAGGGCCATCTCGGCGTAGGTGGCCGTTGCCAGCTCCAGGTACCGGTCCGGGTCGAGGACCCCCGCGACCTGGTACATCAGCTCCCGCCAGGTCCAGAAGTCCCCGCCGCCCCGGTGGGTGCGTCCCCGCAGCGCCCGGTGGAACGCGTGCGAGTGCCCGTTGGCCAGCCCGGGGATGGTCACGCCGGCAAGCCGGGTCGCCCCCGCCGGCGGGTCGACCCCCTCGGTCAGCGCCGTGATGCGCTCGGTGTCGACCTCGATCAGCACCTGCTCGGCCATCCCTCGCCCCGGTCCGAGCCAGGCCAGCTCCGCGTGCCAGGCGCTCACGGCCGCCGGGCCCCTCGGGTCCGCTCCGGCCTCAGCGGCACGCGAGGTCCTCGATCACTGTGGCGAGTGCCCGAACCCCGGTGAGGCAGTCGTCGAGGGGGGCGGACTCGGACGGGCTGTGGCTGGTGCCGGTGGGGTTGCGGACGAACAGCATGGCGGTCGGGACGGCGGCGGCGAGGGCGCCGGCGTCGTGGCCGGCGGCGGTGGGCAGGGCCGCCGGCTCCAGGCCGGTGCCGCGCAGGCAGGCGTACAGGCGGGCGGTCAGGTCGGGGTCGAAGGCGACCCCGGGGCTGCGGGACTCGGGGGTGAGCTCGGCGGTCAGGCTGTTGCGGCCGGCGGCCTCCTCGACCGCGGTCTGGAAGGCGGTCACCAGCCAGTCGAGGGTCTGGTCCTGCTCGGCGCGGGCGTCCAGCCAGGCTGCGACCTGGCCGGGGACCGAGTTGGAGGAGTTGGGGTCGACCTCGACCCGGCCGATGGTGGCGACCGCGTCCAGCTCGGTGGCGGCCGCCCGGGCGGCCAGGACGGCCGCGGCCAGGCCGAGCATCGGGTCGTGGCGGTCGGCGAGCCGGGTTGTGCCCGCGTGGTTGGCCTCACCGGTCAGGGTGAGCCGCCAGCGGCCGTGGGGCCACATGCCGGTGGCCAGGCCGACCGGCTGGCCGAGGTCGACCAGCCCCTTTCCCTGCTCGACGTGCAGCTCGACGAACGCGGCCAGCCGGCCCATCCGGGCCGGGTCGGGACCGAAGCCGGCCGGGTCGATCCCGGCGGCGGCGAGCGCCTCCGACACGCTGATGCCGTCCTCGTCCACCCGCTCCAGCAGGTCCGCCGGGTCGAGCGCCCCGGCCAGGACCCGGCTCCCGAACGTCGGCACCCCGAACCGCCCGCCCTCCTCGTCGGCGAACGCCACCACCGCGACCGGCCGTCGCGGCTCGACCCCCCGCGCGATCAGCTCCCCCACCGCGACCAGCCCGCTGACCACCCCGAGGGCGCCGTCGTAGGCCCCGCCCCGCCGGACCGTGTCCAGGTGGCTGCCGACCGCGACCACCTCCCCCGTGTCCGCCTCCCCCGGCCCAGGCCACCAGGCCCAGAGGTTCCCGGCCGGGTCCTGCTCGACGGCAAGGCCTCGGGCGCTGGCCTCGGACTCGAACCAGGACCTGGCCGCGCGGTCCTCGTCGGTCCAGGCGAGCCGGGTCCAGCCGCCGGCCGGGTCCTGGCCGATGGCGGCCAGCCCGCCGAAGCACGCCTCGAACTCGTCCCGCAGCCGATCCCTGCTCCCGCTCATGACGCTCCCGCCGCTCGACGCTCTTGCCCTGGTCGCCTGGAGGATGCTACGTCACGCTGGCATGGGTCCGACCGGGACGGGGGACGGGAGCAGAGGATGCGGATCGCACTGGCCAGTGACCACGCCGGCTTCTCGCTGAAGAAGGAGATCGAGGCCGTCCTCCAGGGACAGGGGCTGGAGACCAGGGACTTCGGGACCCACGACGAGGAAGCCTGCGACCTGTCCGACTTCGTCTACCCGGCCGCCCTGGCGGTGGGCCGGGGCGAGGTGGACCGGGGCATCTTCGTCGACGGGGTCGGCTACGGCAGCGCCCTGATCGCCAACCGGGTCCACGGGGTGGACGCCGCCGTCTGCCAGGACCCGTTCTGCGCCGGCCTGGCCAGGTCGCACTCGAACACCAACGTCCTGTGCATCGGCGGCAAGATCATCGGCTCGGCGCTGGCCCTCGAGGTGGTGCGCGCGTGGATGACCACCGAGTTCCTCGGCGACGTCGACAGGTACCGGCGGCGGGTCGACAAGGTGCGGGAGATCTCCGAGCGGCACCTCAGGCCGTTGCCGCCCGCGTGACCGGGCGCCCGTCGGCCGGCGGGGACGCCGGGGCCCGGCCGAACTGGGTGTTGTACAGGTCGGCGTAGAGGCCGCCGGAGGCCAGCAGCTGGGCGTGGGTGCCCTGCTGGACCACCCGGCCGCCGTCGACGACCAGGATCCGGTCGGCGTTGACGATGGTCGACAGCCGGTGGGCGATGACCAGGCTGGTCCGGCCCTGGAGGGCGGCGGCCAGGGCCTCCTGGATGCGGACCTCGGCGTCGGAGTCGAGGTGGGCGGTGGCCTCGTCGAGGATCACGATCGCCGGGTCGGCCAGCAGCAGCCGGGCGATGGCCAGGCGCTGCTTCTCCCCGCCCGACAGCCGGTAGCCGCGCTCGCCGACCACCGTCTCCCAGCGCTCGGGCAGGCTCTCGACCAGGTCGAGGATCCTGGCCGCGCGGCAGGCGGCCTCGATCTCCTCAAGCGTCGCGTCCGGCTTGGCGTAGCGCAGGTTGGCCAGGATGGTCTCGTGGAACAGGTGGGAGTCCTGGGCGACCAGGCCGATCGCGGCCCGGAGGCTCTCCAGCTCCAGGTCGCGCACGTCGACCCCGTCGACCCGGACGGCCCCCTCGCTGACGTCGTAGACGCGGGCCACCAGCATGGCGGTGGTGGTCTTGCCGGCCCCGGACGGGCCGACCAGGGCGATCAGCTCCCCGGGCCGGACGGTGAAGCTGACGTCGTGCAGGACCGGCTCGCCGGCGACCGCCCCGATGGCCGCCGCCCCGCCGGTGAGGCTGGCGATGGTCGACTCCTCGGCCGTCGGGTAGCGGAACCCGACGTGGTCGAACTCGACCCGCCCGGCCGGGTGGTCGAGGGGGACGGCCC
>JASLIH010000565.1 GCA_030152105.1 Actinomycetes bacterium | reverse complement strand
GGTGGGCACGGTCGGCGGGGCGGAAAAGGATGAGCTGGTCGGCCGGGCCCGGGCCGTGCTCATGCCGATCTCCTGGGAGGAGCCGGGGGCGACGGCGGCGATCGAGGCGCTGGCCTGCGGCACCCCGGTGATCGCGACCCGCCGGGGCGCCCTGCCCGAGATCATCGAGCACGGCCGCAACGGCTTCCTGGCCGACGACGAGTCCCAGTTCGCCCAGCTGATGCTGCGCACCAGCGAGATCGACCCGGCCGAGTGCCGGCGCTCGGTCGCCGAGCGGTTCTCGGCCGGGGTGATGGCCGAGGGCTACCTCCGCCTCTACAGGGAGGTCCTGACCCGGATCGGCGCCTGAAGCGCGTCGAGGGCCGCGATGGCGGACCCGCGGGCGCCGGCCATGTCCCGGTCGGGGACCAGCGCCAGGCTGGCCACCCGGGCCTGCTCCTCGCGCAGGGCGGTGTGCTCGCGCACCTTGCCCAGGAACCACTGGCGGAACGTGGGCGTGGACTCGACCACGCCGCCGCCCAGGAAGTAGGTGTCGGGGTCGCTGTAGTTGGCGGCGATGGTGAACAGCCGGCCGATGGCCATCGCCTGCTGCTCGAAGATCGCCAGAGCCAGCGGGTCCTCCCGCTCGCCGTAGCCGCGGACCAGCTTGGCCGCCTCCTTGGGGTCGGCGACCCGGCCCAGCTCGTGGTTCTCGAACCGGGTCAGCCAGTAGGGGAGCAGGTTGTGCTCGATCCCGGTCAGCGAGGCGATGCTCTCGGCGTCGCCCACGAAGCCGCAGTTGCACACCGGCAGCGGCTGGCCCTCGGCCAGCAGGCCGTGCATGGGGATCTGGACGTGGCCGAACTCGCCGGCCATACCGGCCGCCCCGCGGACGATCCGCCCGCTCTCGACCACGCCGCCGCCCAGCCCGGTGCCGACAATGGCCGAGACCGAGGAGTGGCCGGGCGCCTTGGCCCCGTAGCGGACGCTGTGGGCGTAGAGGGCGGCCGCGTTGGCGTCGTTGTTGTAGACCACCGGCAGCCCAAGCCGGACCTCCAGCGCCCCCCGGACGTCGAAGCCCCGCCACGCCGGCTGGGCGAAGTTGGTCGCCCCCTTGGAGGAGATGACCCCGTTGGCCGAGGCCGGGCCGGGCGTGTCCAGTCCCACACCGCGGACCGCCCCCGGCGCGATGCCCGTGAGGTCGAGGATGTTGTCCAGCGCCCTGGCCATGGCGTCGATGGCCACCTCGGGGCCCTCGGTGACCCGGCTTGGCGTCTCGACCAGCCGGTCGACCAGGAACCCCTTCGACGGGTCAAGGACGGTGGCGTTGTTGCTGGTCCCGCCGGTGTCGATGCCGACCACGACCCATCTGCTGTCGCTGTCCATCTCCGTTCCCTTCCCCGTCTTGTCTAGGCCGTCACCGCCGGGCAGGCGAACACCGCCTGGAGGACGTGGCGACGGCGACTGGCCAGGTCGGCCAGCAGAGCCGGCGCGTCGCCGAGCGGGACCAGGTCGGTGACCAGATGCTCCCGCATCGCCGGGCCGTCTGCACGTAGCAGGCTGACCGTCTCGGCGGCCAGGCGCCGCCGGTCCCACAGATGGGCCGTGCCCCTCGGCACCCGGCCGATCTGGGCGCAGCGGATGGCCAGCCCGTTGTGGTGGAACTCCTCGCCCAGGGCCAGGTCGGGCGCCCCGCCCTGGTAGAAGGCCAGGTCGACCACCGTCCCCTGGGGCCGGAGGCTGCGCAGGGCCCCGGCCAGGGCGGCCGTCCGGCCCCGGCACTGGAAGACGACGTCGGCCCCGCAGTCGGTGGGGTCGCGGCGCCAGCGCTCCTTGACCGACCGCCAGGCGGTGCCGTCGGCGTCGTCGACCGCGTCCAGGCCGAGGTCCCTGGCGACGGCCAGCCGGGCCGGGGTGGCGTCGGCCACCAGGACCTCGGCCGCCCCGTGGTGGCGGGCGAACAGGGCGACCAGCAGCCCCACCACCCCGGCCCCGGTGACCAGCACGTGGCGGCCCCTGACCCCGTCGCCGAGCTGGATCGTCCCCGGCCCGGCCGCGTCGGCGGCGGCGTGCAGCAGCCCGTTGGCGCAGATCGGGCCCATGTGGGCCACGTAGATGCCGAGCACCGGGTCGAGGTCGGGCGGCAGGGGCAGGAACCGGTCGACCATCGGGTCGACGGTGTGGGCGGTCTTGTGGCCGTAGGCCATGGCCACCAGGTCGCCGACGGCCACGGCGTCGCTGCTGGTCTCGCTGACCCGCCCGACCTCCATGTAACCGGGGGCGCGGACCGGGAAGCCGGTCGCCGGCCGGTCGCGGCGGAACACCCCCAGCCGCTCGTCCCAGGCGGCATGCAGGTAGGGGTTGGTGCCCTTGAAGTAGGTCAGCTCGGTCCCGGCCGACAGGCCGGTGTAGAGCGTCTCGAGGCGGAACTGGCCGCCGGCCGGGGCTGGCTCGTCCTCGTCGACCAGGCGGGCCACCCCCGGCTGCTCGATCACCAGCAGCCGCACCGGCCGCCGGTCAGCCACCTTCGCCTCCCCGACCGTCCGGGAAGACCGGCAGCGGCCGTCCCTCGTCGGCCGAGCGCGTGATGGCACAGGCCAGCAGGTGGGTCCGGTAGGCCTCCGGCCAGGGCACCCGGATCCTGTTCTCGCCACCACGGACCGCGGCCACGAAGTCCCGGTCGGGCCGGGGACGGGCGTCGGCATCGGCGGTCCAGGCGTCGCGCCGGCCGTCCACCTCGACCAGCAGCTCGGTCTCCGACAGCTCCAGCGAGAGCCCGTCGGCGATCACCTGCACGCCGGCCAACTGCAGGCGCGGAAGCAGGCAGGTCGACGCCACCGTCCCGACCGCCCCCGAGGCGAACCGCAGACTGGCCACCGACACGTCATGCACATCAGCCGCAGGCGGCGCCGCCTCGCCCACGGGACCGGGGGAGGTCGGGGTGGACGCCGCCCGGGGGGCGTAGGCGTGGACCTCGACGACGTCGCCGGCGAGGCCTCTGGCGGTGTCGAGGACATGGGTGGTCTGCTCGATCGTCTGGCCGCCCGACCTGTCGCGGCGGAGCCACCAGGGGGGAGGGGGGACCTTGTCCAGCCAGGAGCACTGGACGAGCCGGGCCGGGCGGTCGCCCAGCAGGTCGGCCGCCCGGTCGAAGATGTCGAGCCAGCGCCAGTGGTAGCCGGTGCAGGTGACCAGGGGCCGTCCGGCCAGGCGGGTGGCGATCGCCGTGGCCGTCTCCTGGTCGATCGCGACCGGCTTCTCGACGAACATGGGCAGCCCGGCGTCGATCACGGCCAGCTCGGGGGCGCCGTGGGCGAACGGCGGGACGCAGATGTAGACGGCGTCCAGGCGCTCGGCGGCCAGGAGCTCCATGTGGTCGGGGTAGGCGGCCGCCCCGGCCTCGGCGGCCAGCTCCTTGGCCCGCTCCAGGGCCGGGTCGGCGACCGCGGCCACCTCGACCCCGTCCATGGCCAGCAGGGCCCGCACGTGGCGGGCCGCGACCGCGCCCGCCCCGACCATGCCGATCCGCACTGTCGACCGCATTCCAGCAGGATAGGGCCAACCGGACGGACCGGCAGGGCCACGGCCAACGCCGGAGCCCTCTGATAGCCTCCTGTCGCCGTTTGGCCCACTTCAGCGCGCTTCCCGGGAGATCGCCATGGCCGACATCGACGCCTTCGTGCAGGCCGAGGCCGACGCGCTCGTTCACGAGCTGTCCGAGTGGTGCGCCATCCCCTCGATCTCCAGCGACCCCGAACGTGCCGTCGACGTCCGCCGCTCGGCCGAGCACCTGGCCGGGCTGATGGAGGCGGCCGGGCTCGACACCGAGGTCCTGGCCGCCGAGGGCGGCCAGCCGGCCGTGTACGGCGAGTGGCTGGGGGCCGGGGCCGAGGCGCCCACGGTCACGGTGTACGGCCACCACGACGTGCAGCCGGCCGACCCGCTGGAGGACTGGACCACCCCGCCGTTCGAGCCGACCGTGCGCGACGGCTACCTGCACGCCCGCGGCGCCTCCGACGACAAGGGGCAGATCCACTTCCAGGTCTCGGCCATCCGGCACCTGCTGGCCGCCGACGGGCGCCTGCCGGTCAACGTCAAGTTCTTCGTCGAGGGGGAGGAGGAGTCGGGGTCGCCCACAATCGACGCGTTCCTGGGCGAGCACGCCGACCGGCTGGCCTGCGACCTCATCTGTGTCTCCGACACCGGGATGGTCGCCGAGGACGTGCCGTCGCTGGTCACGGCCATGCGCGGGCTCGTCTACTTCCAGGTCGACCTGCGCACCGCCCCGGCCGACCTGCACTCGGGCTCGTTCGGGGGCGCCGTCCCCAACGCCCTGGCCGAGCTGGTGGCCCTGCTGGCCGGGCTCAAGGACGAGGCCGGGCGCATCTCCATCCCGGGCTGGTACGACGACGTGGTCGAGCTGACCGACGAGGAGCGGGCCAACTTCGCCGCCCTGCCGTTCGACCCCGACCAGCTCATGGCCGTGACCGGGGTCGGCGCGCTGCCCGGCGAGGAGGGCTTCACGCCCCTGGAGCGGATGTCGGGCCGCCCAACCGCGGACATCAACGGCATCTGGGGCGGGTTCAGCGGGGCCGGCACCAAGACCATCATCCCGGCCAGCGCCCATGCCAAGGTCTCGTTCCGCCTCGTCGCCGACCAGGAGCCGGCCCGGCTGGAGCCGCTGTTCGAGCGCTGGGTCCGCGACCGGGTGCCCGGCCACGTCGAGGTCTCGGTCCGCTCCTTCGGCGGGGTCAAGCCGGCCCTCACCCCGCTCGACCACCCCGGCAACCGCGCCGCCGCCAAGGCCGTGGCCCGGGCGTTCGGCAAGGACCCGCTGTTCTACCGCGAGGGCGGGTCGGGCCCCGAACGGGCCCTGTCCGACGCCCTCGGCGCGGCCTGCGTCTACCTCGGGGTCATGCTCCCCACCGACCGGATCCACGCCCCCAACGAGCGGCTACTCCTGGCCCACTACTACCGGGGGATGCGGGCGGCCGCCTACGCCTTCGAGGAGTTCGCCAGGCCGGAGGTGGCGACGGCCCTGCGCGCCCCGGCCGGCTAGCGGCCATGGAGCCGGGACTCGCCCGCGACGCCCTCACCCTTCTCCTCGGCTTCACCACCGGTGTCCTCAGCGCCCTGTTCGGCATCGGCGGCGCCATCGTCAGCAACCCCGGCCTCCGCGCCCTCGGCGCCGCCCCCCTGGTCGCCGTGGGCACCACCCTGCCGTCCATCCTCCCGGGGGCCATCTCCGGCACCCTGCGCTACCGTCGCGAAGGCCTGATCGACTGGCAGCTCATCGTCCCCGCCGCCGCCTCCGGGCTCTTGGCCGTGGTCGCCGGCTCGCTTCTCTCGCACGCCGTTCCCGGCGGCGGCCACCTGCTCCTGCTCCTCATCGCCGTCCTGCTCGCGTTCACCGCCTGGCGCACCGCGGTGGCCCCCCCGGCCGCCCCAGCCCTCGAGGCGGCCGAGGACGTCTCGCCGTCGGCCCCTGAGAGGCGGACGCGGTGGCGCGCGGCCGGGATCGGGGTGGTCGCGGGGCTGCTGTCGGGGCTGCTGGGCATCGGCGGGGGGGTGATCATGGTGCCGGCGTTCACCGAGCTGCTCGGGATGTCGCTCAAGTCGGCGATCGCGACCTCGCTGGTCTGCGTGGGGATCTTCGGGGTGCCGGCGACCATCACGCACGCGTTCCTCGGCGACATCGACTGGCGCCTGGCCGTGCTGCTGACCATCGGCGTGATCCCGGGGGCTCGGATCGGGGCGTCGCTCACCATCCGCACGGCCGAGCGGCGCCTGCGCCTGGCCGTCGGCGTCTTCCTGGCCCTGGTCGCCCTCGTCTACTTCGTCACCGAGACCCGGGCCCTGCTCGCCCTCTGAACCGTCGAGTCCTGAGCGTCATCGGCCACCACCTCCGATGAGGCGCAGGTTGCGCTGCTCGGCCCGGCGGGCCAGGCGGAGCTGGCGGCGGCCGAGAAGGAGGATGACGCTGAACAGCAGGACGCCGACGCCGACGCCGGCGGCCAGGGCGGCCGGGTGGACGCCAGTGCTGATGGTGGCCGGAAGGGCGACCAGGACCAGCCAGACCAGCACGACCCCGCCGCTGATGCGCAGGGCGGTCGGGAGGGTGCGGTCCTCGAGGCGGCGCTGGGCCAGGCGGGCCAGCTCGACCGCCGCCGGCGCGTCGGCCGGGTCGGTCACCGCCTCGCCGGCCCGCACGGCCAGCGACACCCGCCGCCGCGCCGCCTGATCCATCGGGGCACCCCCCTGGGGTTCCCCGGGCCCCTCCTGATCCATCGGGGCACCCCTTTGGGGTTCCCCGGGCCCCTCCGGGCCGAGCCCGGCCGGGGGGTCGCTCATCCCTTCGGGGGGCCGGCCGCCACGAACGTGGTGAAGTTGAACTTGAGGTCCTGGATGCGCCGCTCCAGCACCCGCAGGCCGAACAGCTCGGCACAGCGCTCGGCGGCGATCACGGCCGTCGAGGACGGCAGCTCGCCGGTGGCCAGCATGCGGGCGGCCTCGGCGGTGTCGGGCTCCTCGGTGACCAGGGTGGTGGGGAAGTGGTGGCGCAGCCACATGCGGCACTGGCGGATGGCCTGCTGGTGGGAGGCGATCCGCTCGATGCTCTCGCGACCCGGGAGGGTGGGATGGACCAGCAGGGTGTGGTTGACGTCGATCTCGAACAGGTCCATCACCCGGAACCGGTGGGCGGCCATCGCGTAGACGCTCTCGTAGACGACCCCGCCGTTGGAGTTCTCGAGGGCGAAGATGCCGATGTCGACGTCGCCCGCCTCCACCGACCGCAGCACCTTCTCGGTGTTGAGCAGCTCCACGATCTCGACCTCGCCGAGGTTGTTGTCGCGGGCGTACTCGAGCGCCGCCTCTTCTGAAAATGACCCCCGGATGCCCATGACGCCGAGGGTGAGCAGGTCACCCACGGCCGGGCACCTCCTTGACGGAGTCGGCGAAGCGGGCGAGCTCCGCGGCCAGCTCGGCCGGCCGCTGCAAGGGGATGTCGTGCATCGTGTCCTCGAACCAGGTGAGGGTGGCGGATGGGAGCAGGCCGGTGGCGCGAACGGCCGCGTCCCGCTTGGCCTTGGCGTGCGTGGCGTCGGCGGCCGGGTCGGCGGCCGGGCACAGCAGCACGGGGCAGTCGACCAGTGGGTACAGGTCCGGCGGCCGCTGGCCGTAGAGGGCGTCGACCACCTGCATGTGGTTGTCGAACTGGAACCGGGACCGGGCGACGCCCTGGTCGTCGACGTCGACCCCGGCCCGAAGGTAGTCCCGCACCCAGGGCTGGCCGCCCGACCCGCCGGCATCGAACCGCCCGGCGCGGGCCAGCCAGTCGGTCAGCGGCACCGCGAACCGGGGCGGGGCCAGGCGGCGGCGGGCCTCGTCCAGGGTCGGGCCCGCCCACTCGGCCACCCCCAGCAGGGCGCCGTCGACCAGGGCCAGGCCGGCCAGCGCGCCCGGCCGGTCGGCCGCGAACTGCAGGGCGACGTTCGCCCCCCAGGAGTGCCCGGCCAGCACCGGCCGCTCGATACCGAGGGCGGCCAGCGCGGCCGACAGGTCGCGGCCCAGGGTGGCGAAGTCGTAGCCCGACCCGGGCTGCTCGGAGGCACCGTGGCCGCGCTGGTCGAGGGCCACCACCCGCAGCCCGGCCCCGGCGAGCCGGGACGCGACCCCGTCCCAGATGCGGGCGTTGGAGGCGAGCCCGTGCAGCAGCACCACCGCCTGCCCGCTCCCGCTCCAGTCGCGGGCGTGCAGGCGGAGACCGTCGCCGGGCACGGCGCGGTCGGCGGGGGTGGTCGTGCTGGTCCGCATGGGCGGCTCATCGTACGGGAGCCCTCCGGGCTCCGCCTCGGCATTCCTCAGGAGGCGTCTCCCAGCTGCCGCTTGAGCTCCTTGCGGTCGACCAGCTCGACCTTGGCGACCCGCCCGGGGCTCGCCTCCAGCCGGAACAGCGAGCCGGTGCGGAACTCGGGGAACCCGTCGACCAGACCGGTCTGGAACAGGAACATGGGGATCAGGTCGCCGTGGCTGACCCCGACCACGGCCCGGCCGGGATGGTCGCGGACGGCCGTCCGCACCCAGGCGGCCAGGTCGGGGGCGTCGTAGCCGAGCCGGTCGTCCAGCTCGACCTGGAGCCCCATGGCGCCGGCCAGCGGGGCCGCCGTCTGGCGGCAGCGCAGCCAGGGGCTGGCCGCGACCAGCACCGGCTCCTCGCGGCGCAGGGCGGCGGCCAGCCGGTCGGCCTGCTTGCGGCCCTTGTCGATCAGGGGCCGGCCACGGTCGCCGCCCGTCCAGTCGTACCGGTCGGCCGCCTTGGCGTGCCTGACCAGAAACACGATAGTGCTCGCCATGTCCAGAGTGTGGCGGCCCGCCAGGTGCCAAGGCAACCGGGCGGGCCGTCCACCAACCTCCTCGCGTCAGGCGCGGCCGGTGGCGTGGGCCCGCTTGCGCGACAGGGCGTCCACGCTGGCCGCGATCAGCAGCACCAGGCCGGTGACGATGAACTTGATCCCGGCGCTGTAGCCGAGCAGCCCCATGCCGTTGTCGATCACGGCGATGACGGCGCCGCCGATGATGGCGTCGCGCACCTTGCCCTTGCCCCCGAACAGGCTGGTGCCGCCGATCACCGCCGCCCCGACCGCGTACAGCAGGGTGTTGCTGCCGCCGGCGTTGGGGTCGACCGAGTTGGCCCGAGAGGCGGCGATGATGCCGCCGATGGCGGCCATGGTCGAGCAGACCATGAACACCGAGGTCCGGATGCTGGCCACCTTGATGCCGGCCCGCCGGGCCGCCTCGGTGTTGCCGCCGGTCGCGTACACATGGCGGCCGTAGGCGGTGCGTCCCAGCACGAAGCTGAGGATCACCAGCAGGACCAGGATAATCGTCACCACCCAGGGGATGCCCTTGAGGGAGATCACCAGGGCGTTGCGGCTGCGCTCGAGATTGAGCACGTAGACGGCGATGCCCGTGAGGACGGCCAGCCCGCCCACCTTGGCGGCGAGGACGGCCATGGGCTCGGCGGACAGGCCCTTGGCCCGGCGCCGCTGGGCCCGCATCAGCACGACGGCCGCGTAGCCGCCGATCGACACCGCCCACAGGACCCAGCCCCACAGCGGCGGCAGGTTCCTGTTCTCGATGGCCAGGATGACCTCGTCGCGGATGGGCACGTTCCCACCCTCGCCGATGATGAGCAGCACCGTGCCCTGGAAGGCCAGGAACGCGGCCAGGGTGACCACGAACGACGGGATCCCGATCCGCGCCACCAGCGAGCCCATGGCCGTCCCGATGAGCAGGCCGACCAGAAGGGCGGCAAGCACCGCCAGGGGCCACGACCAGCCCCAGTCGACCAGCGCGGTGGCCAGCACGGCGGCGCAGACGCCGCTGGTGAACCCGGCCGACAGGTCGATCTCGCCGAGCAGCAGGACGAACACCAGCCCCATGGCGATCACGGTGATCGGGGCACCCTGGGTGAGCAGGTTGGCGAAGTTGCCGGCGGAGAAGAACACCGGCCGCAGGATCGAGAAGACGATCACCAGCACGATCAGGCCGAAGACGGCCGGCAGGGAACCGATGTCGCCCCCGCGGACCCGGTCGACGTAGCCGCGGAAGTACTCGCCCAGCGACGGCGAGCGGGTGAGCTCGGCCGGGCTGTCGGGGACGTCGACGGTGGGGGCGCTCATGCCGTCACTCCTTCGTCGACGCCGGCGGGCAGCTCGGACTCGACGCCTTCGGTCCGGCCGGTGGTGATCAGCTCCACGATCTGCGGCTGGCGCACGTCCTTGGTCTTGACCTCGGCGGCCAGCTGGCCGAGGTACAGGGCGGCGATGCGGTCCGCGACCTGGAAGACGTCGACCAGGTTGTGGGAGATGAGCACCACGGCCAAACCCTGGTCGGCCAGCCGCCGGACCAGGGCGAGGACCTGCTCGGTCTGGGCCACCCCGAGGGCCGCCGTCGGCTCGTCGAGGATCACCACCTTGCTGTTCCAGAGCACCGCCTTGGCGATGGCCACTGTCTGGCGCTGGCCGCCGGACAGGCTGGCCACCAGCTGGCGGGTCGACCGCAGCGTCCGCACCGAAAGGGACTTGAGGGTCTTGCCGGCCCGCTCCTCCATCGAGGCCTCGTCGAGCACGATGCTGGTGGTCTGCTCGCGGCCGAGGAACATGTTCTGGACCACGTCGAGGTTGTCGCAGAGGGCGAGGTCCTGGTAGACGATCTCGATCCCGAGCGCCGAGGCGTCCCGCGGGCCGTGGACGGTGACCTGCTTGCCCTCGAACAGGAACTCGCCCGAGTCGATCGGGTGGATCCCGCCGATGCACTTGATCAGGGTCGACTTGCCGGCCCCGTTGTCGCCGACCAGGGCGCTGACCTGGCCGGGGTAGGCGGCGAAGTTCACCTGCTTGAGGACGTGCACCGGCCCGAAGCTCTTGTTGATGCCCCGAAGCTGGAGGATCGGGGCTGCGTTCTCGGTCGCGTTCGCGGTCACGCGCGACTCCTCGCTGGTCGGGACCGTCCTGGGCGCCCAGCCGAGGCCGGGCGCCCAGGAGGATGGTCCTGCTCGTTACTCGACGCCCGCCTCCGTGCACTTGGCCGCGAACGAGCCGCTGCACAGCTCGTCCTTGGTCACGTACCCGTCGGCGACGACGTCGTTGACGTTGTCGATGGTGATGGCCTGCGGCGCCAGCAGGACCGAGGGGACGTCCTTGCCGCTCTCGGGGTCCTTGACGGTGTCAGGGGCCGACCCCTGCTCGCCCTTGGCCAGCCCGACGGCCAGCGCGGCGGCCGCGTCGGCCTCCTTCTTGATCGCCTTGTAGACGGTCATGCACTGGTCGCCGTTGAGGATGTTCTGCAGGCCCTGGACGGTCGCGTCCTGGCCGGTGACCGGGACCTCGCCGTTGGCGTTGTTCTTCTTGAGGATGGCGATGGCGGCGTTGCCGAGGCCGTCGTTAGCGGCCAGGACGCCGTCGATCTTGCCGCCGGCCTTGGTGTACATCTGCTCGAAGATGGTGCCGGCCTGCTGGTTGTCCCAGTCGGGCACCGACTGGTCGTCGACCTTCTTGTACTGGGTCATCTTGGACAGCACGCCGTCGTAGCCCTGCTTGAACAGGGTGGCGTTGTTGTCGGTGGGCGAGCCGTTCAGGTAGACGATGTTGGCGTTGTTCTTGCCCTTGGCCTCGAGGCACTTGGCCAGGCCCTCGCCCTGGAGGGTGCCAACGGCCACGTTGTCGAACGACACGTAGTAGTTGGCGCCGCCGTTGAGGGTCAGGCGGTCGTAGTCGATCGTGGCCACGCCCTGCGACTTGGCCTTGTCGAGCACGGCCTTGCCGGTGCCCGAGTCCAGGTTGGTGATCATCAGCACGTTGGCGCCGCCGGTGATCATCTGGTCGGCGATCGTCTGGAACTGGGTCTTGTCGCCCTGGGCGTTCTGGATGTCGTACTGGACCCCGGCGGCCTTGAAGGCCGCCTCGAGGAGCGGCTTGTCGTTGTTCTCCCAGCGGGCCGACGACTTGGTGTCGGGCAGGATGACGCCGACCTTGGGCGTCTTGCCGCTGCTGCTGGCGCTCGCGCCGCCGCCGTTGTCGTCGCCGCCACCACAGGCGGCCAGAATGAGGGTGAGCGCCGCCACCGCGGCGATCACGCTGAGGAGCCTTCTACGCATGACCCGTCCTTTCCGTCGCTTCGGATCCCACCACAAGAGGGCCGGGAGGTGCCCGCCACCGCTTGGTCATGTCCGGACCACCCCCTCGACCGGGTCGTCCACCCGGTCGCCGGCAATAGTATCCGGGCTGGCTGCGTTGTTGTCTCGCTCTGCTTCGATGGTGAGGTCGCGGCGGGCCGCATACCGCTCGCGGACGGCCGGGGTCGGCTCGGCCTCGTAGGTCTCGGTCCCGGCCAGCTCCCAGCGGGGTGGCTCGGGCCCCTCGGCCAGGGCCCAGGCGGCCTGGTTGGCGGCGCCGTCGGCCACGTACTCGGCCGCCGGGGGGACCACTACCGGGTGGCCGAGCACGGCCGGGGCGATCCGGCGCAGCGCCTCCGACCGGGCTCCGCCGCCCACCAGCAGCACCCGCTCGACCTCGACGCCCTCGGCGACCAGCGCGTCCAGGCCGTCGGCGAGCCCGCACAGCAGCCCTTCGACGGCCGCCCGGGCCAGGCAGGCCGGGGTGGTGTTGGCCAGCCGCAGCCCGTGCAGGGCGCCGGTGGCGTGCGGGCGGTTGGGGGTGCGTTCGCCCTCCAGGTAGGGGACCAGGGTGAGCCCGCCGGCCCCGGCGGGGGCGCTCAGGGCCAGCGCCGACAGCTGCCCGTGGTCGACCCCGAGCAGCTGGGCGGCGGCGTCCAGCACCCGGGCGGCGTTGAGGGTGCAGACCAGCGGCAGGAACCGCCCGCTGGCGTCGGCGAACCCGGCCACGATGCCTGAGGGGTCGGCGGCCGGCCGCTCGGAGACGGCGAACACAGTGCCCGAGGTGCCGACCGAGACGACCACGTCCCCGGGCCTGGCCCCGATCCCGAGGGCGGCGGCCATGTTGTCGCCGGTCCCGGCGGCCAGCACGGCCCCGGCGTCGGTCTGGCCCGGGCTGGCCGCCGGGTCGAGCACGGCCGGGACCCGGGCGTCGTGGCCGAGGGCGAGCCGCAGCAGCTCGGGGCGGTAGGACCCGGTGGCCGGCGACCAGTAGCCGGTGCCGCTGGCGTCGCCCCGGTCGGTGGCCAGGGTGTCCAGGCCGGCGGCCCCGCCCAGCTTCCAGGTCAGCCAGTCGTGGGGCAGGCAGACGGCGGCCACCCGCTCGGCGGCCTCCGGCTCGTGGTCGGCCAGCCAGCGCAGCTTGGTCACGGTGAAGGAGGCCACCGGCACCGAGCCGGTCGCCTCGGCCCAGGCCCGGGCCCCGCCACCCTCGGCGACCAGGTCGGCGGCGGCTCCGGCGGAGCGGGTGTCGTTCCAGAGCAGGGCCGGGCGGACCACCCGGCCGGCCTCGTCCAGGCAGACCATGCCGTGCTGCTGGGCCCCGACCCCGACCGCGGCCACGTCCTCCAGCCCGCCGGCGGCCTCGACCGCCGTCGCCAGGGCCGCCTCCCAGGCGGCCGGGTCGACCTCGGTCCCGTCGGGGTGGGGGGCCCGGCCCTCGCGGACGAGCTGGCCGCTGGCCGCGTCGCGGACCACGACCTTGCAGGCCTGGGTGGAGGAGTCGACCCCGGCGACCAGGGTCAAGAGCGCGCCCCGAGCAGGTGCTCGATGGCCAGCTGGTCGAGGGCGGCGTAATGCATGCCCCGCCGGCCGGCCGACTCGACGTCGAAGTCCTCGAACGAGCCCCGGTCGGCGAGCAGGTCCGTCCAGCTCTCGCCCTCGGCCAGGGTCGGGGTGGCCAGCTCGGGCACCCGGGCCGCCTCCATCGCCGCCCGCACCTCCGGATCGGCCCGGAAGGCGGCCGCCCGCTCCTTGAGCAGCAGGTAGGTGCGCATGTTGGCGGCGGCCGAGACCCAGACGTCGTCGGGGTCCTCGGTCCGGGGCGGCTTGTAGTCGAAGTGCCGCGGGCCCTCGTAGCCGCCGTGCTCGAGCAGGTCGACCAGGAAGAAGGCGC
>JASLIH010000576.1 GCA_030152105.1 Actinomycetes bacterium | reverse complement strand
CCTCGACCTGGGCGGCGGTCAGGAAGTGCATCTCCTTGCGCTGGACCTTGGGCAGCTTGATCCCCTCGGCCACGTTGCGCGGGAGCCGCCCGCCATCCACCGCACTCGCCAGGATCTGCGACAGGACCTGGTGGGCCTTGCGGGCACGCTTGGCCGACAGGCCGTCGGCGACCAGCTCGGCCACCCACTCCCGTACGGCCAGCGCGTCGATCGCCACCAACGTCATGTCCCCGAAGGCCGGGAGTACCTGGTTCTTGAGCAGCGTCGCGTAGTCCTTGCGGGTGCTCGGCCGCAGCGTCGCCGTCGTCCGCGCCCACCGCTCGGCCCACTCCGAGAACGGCACCCGGCCGGCGGCCGGATCGATGTAGGCGCCGCGCAGCTTGGCATCCTCGATGCCGACCAGGAATCGCTCGGCATCCACCTTGCGAGCGAAGCTCTTGGACCGCTCCCGACCGGACGGGTCACGGTAGCGTGCCCGCCACCGAGGCCGGCCCTGGCCCTGCTTCTTGCCTCGCAAGTCCTCCACGTAGCCCACCGTCTACCTCCTGCCGCCAACCGCCCGGAGCCGACCGGCTCCCGGCCGGGCGACCTCGATCCGTTGGGCGGCCACGTACTCGGCCAGATCATCAGGATGGAAGCGGACGAAGCGACCGACCTTGCGGTAGGCGATCCGGCGCTCGAACACCAGCCGGCGCACATGCCGAGGCGTGGTGTTCAGCCGCTCGGCCGCCTCGTCTGTGGTCAACAGCTTGTCCGTCATCGTCCCCTGCTCCTGCTCATGCCGCTATCGTTCGTAGTTCCTCCCAGGCCACCCGTCGCTGTTCACGAGCCCGGGCAGCCGCCGAAAGCGCCAGCCAGCGCTCCCCCTCGGTCGTAGAGCCGGAGGCGACGTAGCTCCAGGACGCGACCACCACGACGGCCTGGTCGTCCTCGGGCCGACCCCAGGCGTCTAGAGGGATGCCGTCGCGGGCCGGGCGGCGCTTGGCGAAGGCGACCCGGGCCCGGCGCAGAGCGGTCATGGTGGTGGAGTAGCGGCGGCTCTTGGTCGACCAGTGGCCGCCGAACCCGAGCATGTGCGCCCACGGTTGCAGCCGGAGCCTTGCGAGCTCCGGGCGGCTACCCAGCTCCCAGCAGGCCCGGACAAGCTCACCGACATGGGTGGGCAGCTTGTCGAGGCGGTCCAGGTCGTCGGCGCCGATGCGGCGGTCCAGGCCGGCGCCGAAGCTCTCGGTGGCCTTGGTGGCGTACTTGGCGATGTAGCCGGCGACCTGCTCCGCGCTCAGGTCCCCCGCCTGGTCGCTGTCGCGGGTGATGTTGCGGACGTCGAGCTGCTCACCCCAGCGGGCATAGCGCTCCGGCCCGGCATCAACCGGCGGGCAGGGTACCCGCACGGCCGGGACCGCCAGCCGCAGAGCGTCCTCAAGGCCGGCCCTGCGGGCGGCCGCCTCCGGCGGCCGTCCTCGCGCCGGCAGCGACCCCACGGCCACCGGGGACTGGCCTCACCGTCCATCCAGCTGAGCTGGAGCAGTCACGATCACGTCACGGGCGCACCCGCGGCACGCTCCAACCGCGCAGCTCCGCATCGTCAGTAGGTCCAGACGGCAACCTTGTCCCCATCCACGTTGTCCAGCACGAGCTGGCCATGCCGGGAAGGGACGTCAAACACCATCCAACCGGCCAACCGTTCGCCCTTGTTGAACGGCAGCAAGTCCAGGGGCGGCTCGAACGCCGTCGAGGTGGTGTAGGCGTCCCCCTCATAGTGGCGGCCGCGAACCAGCGCATAGAGGTCGAGCGCGTCCTGCTCGTCGGACAGCGCGTGGGCCTTCACATAGGCGCCCATGTACAGGCCATGCTGGTTGAATGCGTCACCTCTGGTGAACTTCAACCGGGTGACGGTGACCGCCAGCTGGGCGCGCCCCGATGCGTCGTGGACCATCAGGGTGTCGCCGATCCTGCCCGTCGCGACCTCGGGCGGCGGCGGCCGTTCCGGGGGGACCGATTCCGCGGTGACCGATTCCGGGGTGACCGATTCCGGGGTAACCGACTCGCCACCGAAGTCGCCTGCGGCGGTGACGAACTGGGGCTTGTGGTTGTAGATGACAACCCCGGCGACCAGCAGCCCCAGCCCGAAAACCAGCCCGACCACGGCCGGGAAGACCCACATGGTGACACTGTCGATCTCAGCCTGCTCGGGATCAGCAGGAAGGTAGCGGACGCCGACGGCGCCGCCCACATCGGGCTCGCTGCGGTAGCCCACCGCCGAGGTAAAGGTCACCGTGCGCCCGTCCGCGGTGGTGAACCGCACCACCGGGCGGTAGGTGATGGACCTGGTGCCGTCGTCGTCCCGGCTGGTTTCTTCTTTCGCGCCCACCACGGTGCCCCGGGCCATCGCACCGCTCGTGAGCAGCCGCCGGGTGCCGAACGCCTCGAACAGCAGGAACCCAGCGAGCGTGACGCCATAGCCGGCAAGGATCAGGCCCCTGGCGTGCGGACGCAGCGAGTCCCACTTCCACAACACGACGACGGCGCTTGCCGCCACGAGGAATCCGAGCGCCTGGCCACGGGAACTGCGTGCGAACGACGTGTAGGCCGCGTGTACTGGCGCCATCTTGGCCTCCGCCGGTCGTGGTGTCGCCTGGGCTAGTGTCGGCTGCACACCACTGGCTGACAAGCTCCAACCGAAGCGTCGAGGGCGTCCCCGGCCGGACGGGACCCGCCAGCATGG
>JASLIH010000529.1 GCA_030152105.1 Actinomycetes bacterium | reverse complement strand
CGAGTGGGAGGAGCTGGACCTCGAGACGGCGATGGACATGATCGCCGACCGGGTCGTGGCCACCCGGGAGGCGACCTGGCAGGACCGCGAGGGCGACAAGCTGTACCGGCGCACCCTCGGGTTCGCCAGCCTGGGCGGGGCGACCCTCGACAACGAGGAGAACTACCTCATCAAGAAGCTGTTCACCGCCCTGGGAGCGATCCAGATCGAGAACCAGGCGCGGATATGACACAGCTCCACCGTCCCCAGTTTGGGGACCTCGTTCGGCCGCGGCGGCGCGACCACGTTCCCACGGGACCTGGGCAACTCCGACTGCATCCTGATCCAGGGCTCCAACATGGCCGAGTGCCACCCGGTGGCCTTCCAGTGGGTGGTCGAGGCCAGGCAGCGCGGCGCCAAGGTCATCCACGTCGACCCGCGGTTCACCAGGACCAGCGCCCTGGCCGACCTGCACGTGCCCATCCGGGCCGGTAGCGACATCGTCTTCCTCGGCGCTCTCATCAACCACGTCATCGCCAACGAGCGCTACTTCAAGGAGTACGTGGTCCGCTACACCAACGCACCCGTGCTCATCGACGAGGGGTTCGCCGACACTGAGGACCTCGACGGGCTGTTCAGCGGCTTCGACCCCGAGCTGAGCACCTACGACGACGCCACCTGGCGGTACGCGGGGATCGCCGACACCGAGCACGCCGAGGGTGAGCACGAGAGCGAGACCGGGCAGCAGTTCGGCGGGCTGGGCTCCCCGGCCGGCACCGAGGAGGCGCCCGAGGCCGACGAGACCCTCCAGCACCCGCGCTGTGTGTTCCAGATCCTGCGCCGGCACTTCAGCCGCTACACCCCGGAGCTGGTCGAGCAGGCCTGCGGCGTGCCCGCCGAGCAGTTCCTCCAGGTCGCCGAGCTGCTGTGTGAGAACTCGGGCCGGGAGCGGACGACCAGCTTCGCCTACGCGGTCGGCTGGACCCAGCACACGGTCGGGGCCCAGTACATCCGGGCCGCGGCCATCCTCCAGCTGCTGCTGGGCAACATCGGCCGGCCCGGCGGGGGGATCATGGCCCTGCGCGGGCACGCGGCCATCCAGGGCTCCAGCGACATCCCGACGCTGTACAACCTGCTGCCCGGCTACATCCCCATGGCCAACGCCGAGGGCTTCCCCGACCTGGCCACCTATCTGGAGAAGCAGACCAAGAAGGGCGGCTTCTGGGGCCACATGGACGCCTACCTCATCAGCCTGCTCAAGGCGTGGTGGGGCGAGGCGGCCACGGCCGGCAACGACTACTGCTACGACTACCTGCCCCGCATCTCGGGCGACCACTCGACCTACCGGACGACCCTGGACATGGCCGACGGCAAGGTGCGGGGCTTCTTCCTGCTGGGGGAGAACCCGGCCGTCGGGTCGTCCAACTCCCGGCTCCAGCGCCTGGCCATGGCCAAGCTGGACTGGCTGGTGGTGCGGGACCTGGTCGAGATCGAGTCGGCCAGCTTCTGGCATGACGCGCCCGAGATCGAGTCGGGGGAGCTGGCCACCGCCGACATCGCCACCGAGGTGTTCTTCCTGCCGGCCGCCTCGCACGTGGAGAAGGAGGGCTCCTTCACCAACACCCAGCGGCTGCTCCAGTGGCGCGAGAAGGCGCTCGACCCCAAGGACGACTGCCGCTCGGACCTGTGGTTCATGTACCACCTCGGGCTGGCCGTCCGCCGCCGGCTGGCCGGCTCCACCGACCCCAAGGACCGGCCTGTCCTCGACCTCACCTGGGACTACCCGACCGAGGGCGAGCACGAGGACCCGAGCGCCGAGGCGGTGCTGCGCGAGATCAACGGCTGGGGGCCGGACGGCCGGGCGCTGTCGGCCCTCACCGAGCTCAAGGCCGACGGGTCGACGGCCTGCGGCTGCTGGATCTACTGCGGCTGCTACGCCGGCGAGGTCAACCAGGTCGCCCGGCGCAGGCCCGCCGGGGAGCAGAGCTGGGTGGCGCCCGAGTGGGGCTGGGCCTGGCCGGCCAACCGCCGCATCCTCTACAACCGGGCCTCGGCCGACCCCGAGGGCCGGCCGTGGTCGGAGCGCAAGCGCTATGTCTGGTGGGACGAGGAGGCCGGCCGCTGGACCGGCCACGACGAGCCCGACTTCCCCAGGACCAAGCGGCCCGACTACCGCCCCCCCGAGGGGGCGAAGGCCGAGGACGCCAACCGTGGCGACGAGCCGTTCATCATGCAGGCCGACGGCCTCGGGGCGTTGTTCGTGCCCTCCGGCCTCAAGGACGGGCCGCTGCCGACCCACTACGAGCCGCAGGAGACCCCGTTCCCCAACCCGCTGTACGGCCAGCGGGCCAACCCGACCCGCCAGCAGTACAGCCGCGACGGCAACCGCTACCACCCGCCGGCCCAGGACCCGGCGAGCGACGTCTACCCGTACGTGTTCAGCACCTACCGGCTGACCGAGCACCACACGGCTGGGGGCATGAGCCGCTTCCAGGCGTACCTGTCGGAGCTCCAGCCGGAGATGTTCTGCGAGGTCAGCCCGGAGCTGGCGGCCGAGCGGGGCCTGGAGCACGGCGGCTGGGCGACGATCGTCACCGCCCGGGCCGCGATCGAGGCCCGGGTGCTGGTGACCGACAGGGTCCGGCCGCTTCGGGTCCAGGGCCGCACCGTGCACCAGGTCGGCCTGCCCTACCATTGGGGCGGCCGCGGGCTGGTCACCGGTGACGCCGCCAACGACCTGCTGTCGATCGTGCTCGACCCGAACGTCCATATCCAGGAGTCCAAGGCGGCGACCTGCGACATCCGGCCCGGGCGGCGGCCCCGCGGGCCCGACCGGCCGCGGATGGTGGCCGAGTACCGGGCCAGGGCCGGCCTGGAGGAGGGCAGCGATGCAGGTTGACCTTCCCACGCCCACCTTCGGCGGCGGCTACGACGGTGAGGCCCGGCCGCGGATGGGGTTCTTCACCGACACCTCGGTCTGTATCGGCTGCAAGGCCTGCGAGGTCGCCTGCAAGGAGTGGAACCTCGTCCCCCAGGACGGCCC
>JASLIH010000479.1 GCA_030152105.1 Actinomycetes bacterium | reverse complement strand
CGGCGTCACCCGGACGAACCGAGCCTGCGCCTTCACTTCCATATCGGGTTACCTCACTCCTGTCGCCCGCTCCTGCGAGCGGTGAATGCGGAAGGTCCGGGTCGGCGCGAACTCGCCGAGCTTGTGGCCGACCATGGCCTCCGAGATGTACACGGGCACGTGCTTGCGCCCGTCGTGGACCGCGATCGTGTGCCCGACCATGTCGGGGATGATCGTCGAGCGCCGCGACCAGGTGCGGACGACCCGCTTGTCGCGCTTGCGGTTGAGCTCGTCGATCTTCTTCAGCAGATGGTCGTCCACGAAGGGACCCTTTTTCAGACTGCGTGCCATACCTAGCGCCCTCTCCCCTTGCGGCGACGGCGGACGATGAGCTGGTCGGAGGGCTTGCGCTTGCGCGTGCGGCCCTCGGGCTTGCCCCACGGGCTGGTCGGGTGGCGGCCGCCGGAGCTCTTGCCCTCGCCGCCGCCCAGCGGGTGGTCGACCGGGTTCATGGCCACCCCGCGGGTGGTCGGGCGCTTGCCCTTCCAGCGGTTGCGGCCGGCCTTGCCCCAGCTGATCAGCTCCTGCTCGGCGTTGCCGACCTCGCCCACGGTGGCCCGGCAGGCGGTCAGGACCTGGCGGATCTCGCCCGAGGGCATGCGCAGGGTGGCCAGCGTGCCCTCCTTGGCCAGCAGCTGGATCCCGGACCCGGCCGAGCGGCCCATCTTGGCCCCGCCGCCCGGGCGGAGCTCGACGTTGTGGACGATGGTGCCGACAGGGATGTTCTTCAGCGGCAGGGCGTTGCCCGGCTTGATGTCGGCGCCCTCGCCCGACTCCACCAGGTCGCCGACCTTGAGGCGGGTCGGGGCCAGGATGTAGCGCTTCTCGCCGTCCAGGTAGTGGAGCAGGGCCAGGCGGGCGGTGCGGTTCGGGTCGTACTCGATCGCCGCCACCTTGGCCGGCACGCCGTCCTTGGTCCGGCGGAAGTCGACGATCCGGTAGCGCTGCTTGTGGCCGCCGCCCTGGTGGCGCGTGGTGATGCGCCCGTGGACGTTGCGCCCACCCTTCTTCGGGCTCGGCGCCAGCAGCGCCTTCTCGGGGGTCTTCTTGGTGACCTCCACGAAGTCGGCCACCGAGCTGCCCCGCCGTCCCGGCGTGGTTGGCTTGTGCTTGCGGATGCCCATGGCTATCTGGCCTCGAAGATCTCGATCTTGTCGTCGGGGTGAAGGGTGACCAGCGCGCGCTTGGTCGCCTTGCGCACCCCGAGGGTGCGGCGGGTCCGCTTGCGCTTGCCCTTGCGGTGCAGGGTGTTCACGTTCGCGACCCGCACGGAGAAGATGGCCTGGATGGCCTCCTTGATCTCCGTCTTGTTGGCCTCGGGGTCGACGATGAAGGTGTAGGTGTTCTCGTCCAGCAGGGCGTAGGACTTCTCGCTGACCACCGGCTTGTAGATGACGTCGCGGGGGTCCTTCACTTGGCGTCACCCTCCTCCAGCACCAGCTCCTCGTCGGCCGGCTGGTCGGTCGTGGACCGGCCAAGGAAGGCGTCGAGGGAGTCGCGGGTGAACACGACGGCGTCGCTGTGGAGCACGTCGTAGGTGTTGAGCTGGTCGAAGGTGATCAGGTGCACGGTGCGCAGGTTGCGGAAGCTCTTGATCGCGGCCTCCTCGAGGCCGTCGACCACGAACAGCAGCTTGCGCCCGCCGAGCCCGATCGTCTCCAGCAGCTCGACCGCCCTGGCGGTCCTGGGGGTGTCGAAGTCGAGGCCGTCCAGCACGACCAGGTTGCCCCCGGCGTGCCGGTCGGTCAGGGCCGACCGCAGGGCCAGCACCTTCTCCTTCTTGTTGACCCGCATGCTGTGGTCGCGGGGCGTCGGCCCGAAGACGACGCCGCCGCCACGCCACTGCGGCGCCCGGATCGAGCCCTGCCGGGCCCGTCCGGTCCCCTTCTGGCGCCAGGGCTTCTTGCCCCCGCCGCGGACCTCGGCCCGGGTCTTGGTCGAGTGGGTGCCGGCCCGGGCGGCGGCGAGCTGGGCCCGCACCACCCGGTGCATCACCGGCACGTTGACCTGGACCCCGAAGATCTCCTCGGGCAGCTCCACCGAGCCGGCCTTCTTGCCGCCGGCGTTGAGGACGTCGACCTTGGCCATCAGCCGGTCACCGCCTTCACCGAGCTGCGCACCATGACCAGGCCGCGCTTGGGACCGGGAACGGCCCCGCGGACCAGGAGCTGGTTGCGGTCGGGATCGGCCTTGACGACCTCGAGGTTGAGGACGGTGACCCGCTGGTTGCCCATGTGGCCGGCCATCCGCATCCCCTTGAAGATGCGGGCCGGGGTGGCGCAGGCGCCGACGGAGCCGGGCGAGCGGTGCTTGCGCTCGGTGCCGTGCGAGGCGGACAGGCCCTTGAAGCCGTGCCGCTTCATGACGCCGGCGAAGCCCTTGCCCTTGGACACGCCGACGACGTCGACCCGGTCGCCCGGGGCGAACACGTCGGCCTTGAGCTCCTGGCCGAGGCTGTACTCGCCGGCGTCGGCGGTGCGCAGCTCCACCAGGTGGCGGCGGGCCTCGACGCCGGCCTTGGAGAAGTGGCCGGCTCTCGGCTTGTTGACCCGCTTGGCCTTGATCTCGCCGAAGGCCAGCTGGACGGCCGAGTAGCCGTCGCGCTCGGGCGACTTCACCTGGGTGACCGTGTTCGGCCCGGCCTGGATGACCGTGACCGGCACGACCCGGGCGTTCTCGTCGAAGATCTGGGTCATGCCCAGCTTGGCGCCGAGGAGGCCCTTGAAGGTGGCTGTCCTTGTCATAGCTTGATCTCGATGTCCACGCCTGCCGGAAGGTCCAGGCGCATCAGGCTGTCAACGGTCTTGGGCGTCGGGTCGAGGATGTCGATGAGTCGCTTGTGGGTGCGCATCTCGAAGTGCTCGCGTGAGTCCTTGTCCTTGTGGGGACTGCGGATCACGCAGTACACCGACTTCTCGGTGGGCAGGGGGACCGGCCCTGCCGTGCGCGCGCCCGTCCTGGTCACCGTGTCGACGATCTTGCGTGCCGACTGGTCGATGATCTCGTGGTCGTACGCCTTCAGGCGGATTCGGATCTTCTGGTTCATCGCAGCGTCGCCAGACCCTTACTACTTGAGGATTTTGATGACGCGGCCGGCGCCGACGGTGCGGCCACCCTCACGGATCGCGAACCGCAACCCCTCGGTCATCGCGATCGGCTGGATCAACTTGACCACCATCTCGGTGTTGTCCCCCGGCATCGCCATCTCGGTCCCCTCCGGCAAGGTGACCTCACCGGTCACATCGGTGGTCCGGAAATAGAACTGGGGCCGATAGTTATTGAAAAACGGGGTATGGCGACCCCCCTCTTCCTTGCTCAACACATACACCTGGGCGGTGAACTCGGTATGGGGGGTGATGCTGCCCGGCTTGGCCAAC
>JASLIH010000407.1 GCA_030152105.1 Actinomycetes bacterium | reverse complement strand
GGGTGGCCGAGCAGCGGGATGATGTTCAGCAGGCCGATGAGGATGGCCAGCGGCAGTGCGTAGGGAACCCCGAGCGCGGCCAGGGCGATCCCGGCCACGATCCCGCCCAGCAGGCCGATGGCCAGCCGGCCGATCATGTAGGTCCCGACCTTGTCGACCATGATGTCGACCATGGCGCCGTACCGGGCCCGCCGGTCCAGGGTGAACAGGCGGACCACGCCCCGGCGCAGCCGGGGCAGGTCGAGCAGGAAGTAGATGGTGAACACCAGCACGGTCAGCACGGCGATCAGGCCGCCGAGGATCCGGCTGGTGAGCCCGAGGGCGCCACTGGCCAGCCGCCCAGGCAGCTGAGCGACTACGCCTTCGAGGCGTTGGCTGAGCTGGTAGCGGGTGTTGAGGTCTTGATAGCGACGTGAGCGGTCGGCCAGTTGGGCCAGGTAGCTGGGCAGGGTGTGGACCAGGGTGGTGAATTGGCTGACCAGATGCGGGATGACCGAGACCAGGAACGCGGCCAGGATGGCCACCAGCACGACCAGGATGAGGGTGACGGCCAGCCCACGGGGCAGCCCCCGGGCGGTGAGCCAGCGCACCGCTGGGTCGAGGCTCACGGCCAGGAACATGGCCACCAGGACCAGGACCAGCAAGTTACGGACCGAGAGCAGGGCCTGGGCGGCGCCGTAGGCCAGCAGCAGCCCCACACCCGCGAAGAAGCCCCAACGGACCAGGGCGGCCGGGCGGATGCGGCCACCACCCAGATCGGCTGGCGGGAGTGGCGGCGGCAGCTTGGCGTCCAGGTCGCGGACCTCGGCCTCGGCCGACTCGTCGGATGGCTGCTCCACCTCGCACCCCTTTGATCCCTCGCCATACCGGGTTGGTGTTGGCACCCGCCCCGCAGGATGCCCGGCGCAACGCCGCCCAAGCGCACTCCACTGGGACAAAGCCGTCCCAGCAAGGCGCAGCATCACTCGATCCCGAGGTAGGGAGCGAGAGAGGACAACCTCCGGCTGGAGTGGCAGCTCCACGGGGCTGGGTGTAGCCAGGAGGTACGAAGGCTCGCAACCGACCGGGGCGCGCCAGCGCCTCGCACCCGCAACCCGAACGATTAGCGTCTCTCTACCTGGTGATCCTTCCTCCAGCCACCAGCCGGCCAGGAGGCGGGCGATGATGAACCCGATTGAGCAAACGCTCCGCCGCGTCGACCGCTACCAGCAACGCCATGGCTGGCTCGGGTTTCCGTTCGCCGTGGTCAAGAAATTCGGCGACGACAAGGGCGGCAATCTCACCACCTTGTTGGCCTGGAACGGCTTTTTCGCCCTGTTTCCGCTGCTGCTGATCCTCGTGACCACGCTCGGCTTCCTGCTCGGCCGCCACCCCGCCCTGGAACAACAGGTGCTGCACTCCACCCTGGCCGAGTTCCCGATCATCGGCGACCAGCTCCAGGACAACGTGCACTCCCTACGTGCCAACGGCATCGCCCTGGTCATCGGCCTGGCCGGGTTTGTGTGGGGTGCCCGCGGTATCACCCAGGCCGGCCAGCACGCCATGGCCGAGATCTGGAATATCCCTGGCAAGCAACGACCCAGCTTTGCCACCAGGCAGCTCCGCGGGCTCCTGCTGTTGCTGGTGTTCGGGCTTGGGGTCGTGGCCACCACCGCGCTCGCTTCCCTGCCCAGCTTGGGCGGCCACACGCTGCTGTTCGGGCTCGCGAACCTCGCCGCCCCGGCGGCGGTCAACGCCGGGCTGTTCCTGATCGCCTTCCGGGTCCTCACCCCACGGCAAATCCCCACCGGGCAGCTATGGGTGGGCGCGGCCGTGGCCGGGGTGCTGTTCACGCTGCTGCAGGCGCTCGGCGGGTATCTGGTCGGCCACAATCTCAAGCACGCCCAGGCGGTGTACGGGTTCTTCGCCGTCGTGCTCGGGCTGATGTCGTGGCTGTTCCTGAGCGCCCAGGTCATGCTGTACGGCGCTGAGGTCAACGTCGTCCGGGCCCGCCGGTTGTGGCCCCGCAGCATCCTGCAGCCACCGCTCACCCAAGCCGACCGGCGTGCCCTCACCGACCTCGCCAAACAAGAAGAGCGCCGCCCCGAACAAGCCATCAACGTCCAGTTCACACCCCAGGCCAACGACCCCGACCCCGACGGCCCCCGCTAGCGTCATGGTCTCCACCGCTACCCGGCGGCTCGAGGTGAGTGGTGGCCTCCTGCTCCTGGTGGTCTCGCCGGCGACCATCGACCGCGTGGCGACCAGCCTGACCCAGCATGAGCTGTCCGAAGACCCCCACGACGTCCTGGCCACCCACCTTCTGCGCACCACCCACGGGCTGACGGGCTCAGGGGAATCGTTGGGGGTGCTCCTGGTTCTCCAAGACAAGCGCAGGGGACAGCGACAAGGAGTTTGGCCATGAGGCGAATCATGCTCGTCGTCACTGTGGTCCTATTCGTCCTGATGCTCAGCTTCGCCGTGGTCGGCTGTCGCAAGAGCAGCGAGAACAAGGGCGGCGGGTACCTGCCGGCCCCGAGGAGCACCGAGCTCACAGCAGTCGTCTAAGTCAGCCGCAGAACAGCCGCCTCTGACCGTCTCGACGCCACCGAGCAGCAGATCCGATGGGTCGCAGGGCGGCATAGTTTCACCCGGGGCTCATGGGTTGGTGTAGCTCACGACGTGGGTGCGGGGCGGGCCCGCGGCCTCGACGGGGACCACCACGGCTGCCGATTCCGTATCGCCCTTCGCCACCAGGTCCAGGTCCACCTCACGAGTGACGGCGCCCACGGTGACTTCGACAATCACGTTCTCGGCGCTGGTTCCGCCGACGTTGGTGACGGTGACCTCCAGGGGCCGCCCGCCGCTGGCCGCTTGGTCCGCTTCGGCGACGGTCACACGCAGGTCGGCCGGGCCGCGGGGTCCCTCAAGCCCGCTCACCACAAGCCCGGCCACCACGGCCAGGGTGGCGGCAAGGGAGACCACCAGCAGCGCCCACTCAAACGGCGTCCGCTCCCGCCTGCTGCCGCGGCTCTTGGCGGCTCGCTTGGCGGTCATATGAGCAACCGCCCAAGCGCCGCCCCGATCGAGGCTGGGAACGCCAGGGCGACTACCCGCGCCGTGGCGGCGCTGGTCACGGCATCCACGCGACCGAACATCGCCAGCATCGCAGCGGACACGACGAACGCCGCGGCGTAGGCCAGGAGCGTCTCGGTGATCGGCCCTTGGGTCGCGCCGTCGCTCGCGACGCGCTGCTCGCGCCCACCGAACTCAGCGTAAAAGACCATGAGGTAGGGCAACACCAGGGATGCCACCACCAGCAGGCCGAGGCGGACACCGTCCAGCTCGGCGGCAACCAGAATCGGCTCGGCCGTCGGAGCGATGTTCAGGGCGAACACCAGCGCGCCGGCCGCCGCGACGAGCAGGTCGCCGCCCCCGCCCTGGATCTGCTCGGCCTTCTCGCCTCCGCCGCGGGGCGCGAGCGCCACTCCTACCGAGAAGCCGATACTGACTGGGATCGAGGTCAGGGCGGTCACGCCCAGCGCGTTCTCCAGCGATGTCCCATGCCCGACCCGGCCCAGCAGCACCAGCAGCAGGGCGGCGAGCAGGACCGACAGCCCCATCCCGACCACCGCGTCCTCGGTGGGTCGGTGGGTCCGCCCCGGCCGGAACCCCACGAAGTACGAAAGCGCCATGTTCACTGCGAACGCGGCGATCACCCCGGCCAGGATCACCAGCGGCGACACGATCCGTCCGTCCAGCCACGTCTCTTGGGTGTACAGCAGCGGCACCCCCAGGATGGCGCCCCCGGTCACCCCTCGCATCACGTCCTCAGTAGACGTCGCCTTGCCAGCCACCGCGCAACCATCTCACAAGCGAACCCGCGCTCGGCACTCAAGGGGGAGTGGTCCTAGTCCCTGATGAGTCCTTGGAGCTGCACGACGCCTCGCTGACTACCTGCGCGGGCACTGGTCGATCGAGGCGCTGCATCACGTCCGCGACGTCACCTTCGCCGAGGACGGCTCCCAGGTCCGCGTCGGGACCGGCCCCAACGTCATGGCCTGCCTGCGTAACCTCGCCGTCGGCGTGCTCAGCCGGGCGGGGCCGGTCAACCTCGCCGCCGCCCTCCGCCACCACGCCCGCGACCCCACCCGCTCCCTCACCACCCTCGGGATCACCCTCGGATGAACCGGACATTACGGGAGAACGCCGGGGCTGGGCGGCGGGGTGAGGTACGCCCGGGCGCGTCGGCGATGATCGGCCCGTCATGGACGCCAGGCCGGAAACGAACCGCTTCTCCCGAGGATGGGGGTTCGCCCAGTGCCGTCCGGACGGATGGCGCACACCCCGCCATCGGGATCCGAGCTCGGCGCACAATCAAACGCGATCCACACTCGGTCCGGGGACCAGGACGGCTCGCCCGCAAGCCTGGTGAGACGGTGCTGCCCGGTGCCGTCGGCGTGCATCATCCACAGGTCGGTGGCGTGGCTATAGACGATCTGGGT
>JASLIH010000388.1 GCA_030152105.1 Actinomycetes bacterium | reverse complement strand
CACGCTGGCCAGCAGGAGCCCGCCTCCCAGGATGACCAGCCAGGCCAGGCCGCGCAGGCGGCGCAGGAGGAAGCTCGGGTAGCGCCGGCGGGGGACGTTCCAGATGCCGTTCATGGCCGACTGGGCCGCCTCGGCCACCCCCAGCCCGCCCCACAGGGTCAGGGCCAGCCCGACGACCAGGGCCGCCCCACTGCCCCGCAGCCGGCTGTGGCTGACCGTCCCGCTGCTGGACGTCGTCGACCGCCTGCACGAGGCGCTTCAGCTGCTCCATCGTCCTCCTTGTACCCACGCGGTACCCTGCTAGCCCCGTCCCGAGCGAGGAGCCGAGCGCCATGGCCGAGCCCCCCACCAGCATCGACCAGACCCCCGAGTGGCAGGCCCTGGTGCGGCACCACGAGGCGGTCAAGGACACCCACCTGCGGGAGCTGTTCGCCACCGACCCGGGGCGGGGCGAGTCGCTGACCTGCGAGGCCGGCGACCTCTATCTCGACTGGTCAAAGCACCGGGTGACCGCCGAGACGGTCGCGCTGCTGGTGGCCATGGCCGAGCGGGCCGGGCTGCGCCAGCGGATCGACGCCATGTTCGCCGGGGAGCGGATCAACCTCACCGAGAACCGGGCCGTGCTGCACGTGGCGCTGCGCGCCCCCGAGGGCAGCTCGATCCTGGTCGACGGCCACAACGTCGTGCCCGACGTCCACGAGGTGCTGGGACGGATGCGCGGGTTCGCCGAGGAGGTCCGCTCCGGCCGCTGGCTCGGCCACACCGGCCGGCGGGTCCGCAACGTCGTCAACATCGGCATCGGCGGCTCGGACCTGGGCCCGGCCATGGCCTATGCGGCGCTGCGGCCCTACAGCGACCGCTCGATGACGTTCCGGTTCGTCTCCAACGTCGACGGGGCCGACATCGCCGAGGCGACCCGCGACCTGGACCCGGCCGAGACCCTGTTCATCGTCTGCTCAAAGACCTTCACCACCATCGAGACCCTGACCAACGCCCGCACGGCCAGGGCCTGGCTGCTGGATGCCCTCGGCGACCCGGCGGCCGTCTCGCGGCACTTCGTGGCCGTGTCGACCAACGCCGAGAAGGTGGCCGCCTTCGGCATCGATCCGGCCAACATGTTCGGGTTCTGGGACTGGGTCGGGGGCCGCTACTCGTACCCGTCGGCGATCGGGCTGTCGCTGATGGTGGCCATCGGGCCCGACCACTTCGGCGAGCTGCTGGCCGGCTTCCACCTGATGGACGAGCACTTCCGCACCACCCCGTTCGAGCGCAACCTGCCCGTGCTGCTGGGGCTGCTGGGGATCTGGTACATCGACTTCTTCGGGGCCGAGACCCAGGCGGTGCTGCCCTACAGCCAGTACCTCGAACGCTTCCCGGCGTACCTCCAGCAGCTCGACATGGAGTCCAACGGCAAGTCGGTCACCCTCGAGGGGCGGCCGGTCCGGGTGGGCACCGGGCCGGTGGTCTGGGGCCAGCCGGGCACCAACGGCCAGCACGCCTTCTACCAGCTCATCCACCAGGGGACCCGGCTGATCCCGAGCGACTTCATCGGCATCTGCCGGCCCGCCGAGGTCGTCGGCGACCACCACGACCTGCTCATGGCCAACTTCCTGGCCCAGACCGAGGCCCTGGCCTTCGGCAAGACGACCGAGGAGGTCCTGGCCGAGGGGGTCGCGCCCGACCTCGCCCCCCACCGGACCTTCCCCGGCAACCGGCCGACCAGCACCATCCTCGCTCCCGAGCTGAGCCCGTCGGTGCTCGGGCAGCTGACCGCCCTGTACGAGCACAAGGTGTTCACCCAGGGGGTCGTCTGGGACGTCAACTCGTTCGACCAGTGGGGGGTGGAGCTGGGCAAGGTGCTGGCCACCCGGATCGCCGCCGAGCTCGAGGCGGCGGCCGGCGACGACCTGGGCCACGACAGCTCCACCAATGCCCTGATCCGCCGCTACCGGCGCCTCCGCGACGGCTAGGCGGAGCTCTGCCGGCCCTGGCCGGCCTCGGCCAGAAGCTCGTCCAGGCGGGCCCGGACCGGGTCGAACTCGGCCGCCTTGGCGGCGATGGCGGCCCACGGGTCGGGCTTGCGGGCCAGGCGGCGGCGCAGGTTGGTCACGGTGTAGGTGCGGGGCTCGACCCGGCCCAGCTCCGACCAGTCGATCGGGGTGGCCACCGGCGCCTCCGGCTTGGGCCGGACCGAGTAGGGGGCGACCACCGTCTGGGCGTAGCCGTTGCGGGCGGTGTCCAGCAGCAGGCGGCCCTGGCGGCTGGCCTTGCGCCACTCGACGCTCAGCCGGTCGGGGTCGCGGGCCGCGACCAGCAGGGCCAGCTCGTCGGCCAGGCCCCTGACCACCTCGACGTCGGGGCCGGGCCGCAAGGGCAGGACCACGTGGTAGCCCCTGGACCCTGAGGTCTGGATGAAGGGGGTCAGGCCGACCTCCTCGGACGCCTTCCTGACCGCCCTGGCCGCCGCCCGGACAACGTCCAGCTCCTGGTCGGGGTCGGGGTCGAGGTCGATGATGACCAGGTCCGGCCGGGCCAGGTGCTCGACCCTCGAGGTCCAGGCGTGGAAGGTCACCGTGGACAGGTTGGCCAGGTAGACGATGGTGGCGGCGTCCTCGCAGACCACGTGGTCGACAGTGCCGCCCCGGCCCCGGCGCTCGACGGTGACGGTTCGGACCCAGTCCGGGAAGTGGTCGGAGGCGCCCTGCTGCCAGAACCCCTTGCCGTTGACCCCGTTGGGGAACCGCTGGAGGTTGAGGGGCCGGCCGGCCAGGTGCGGGAGCATGACCTCGGCCACGTCGCG
>JASLIH010000383.1 GCA_030152105.1 Actinomycetes bacterium | reverse complement strand
GTGTAGGCGTCGGGCAGCCAGGTGTGGAACGGCCACAGCGGGGTCTTGACGGCGAAGGCGGCGAAGAAGGCCAGGAACAGCCACCGCTGGGTGGACGGCGCCTTCTGGAAGTTGACCAGGGCCTCGTAGTCGAAGGTCGGGGTCCCGGTGGCCTTCTGGTGCAGCCAGAACAGGGCGATGATGCCGACCAGCATGAGCAGGCCGCCCAGCAGCGTGTAGACGAAGAACTTGACCGCCGCGTACACCCGCCGCTGCCCGCCGAAGGAGCCGATCAGGAAGTAGGCGGGGACCAGCACCGCCTCCCAGAAGATGTAGAACAGGAACAGGTCGAGGCTCACGAACACGCCCATCATGGCCGTCTCGAGAACCAGCAGCAGGGCCAGGTAGGTGCGCGGCCGGTCGGTCATGCGCCAGGAGCCGGCGATGGCCAGCGGGGTGAGCACGGTCGTGAGCAGGACCAGGGGCAGGCTGACGCCGTCGACCCCGACCCGGTAGCTGACCCCGAAGGCCGGCACCCACTCGGCGGTCATGCCCAGCTGGAACCCGGCCTCGCCGGTGCGGAAGCGGGCGGCCAGCACGACCGCCAGGGCCAGGGTGGCCAGGCTGGCCACCAGCGCCACCAGCCGGGCCGACTCCTGCCGGGACGCCGGGACGAGGGCGACCAGCACCGCCCCGACCAGGGGGGCGAACAGGGTTGCGGTCAGCAGCACGGCGGCGGCTCCAGGGAGAAGGGGGTCATGGCCGGAACACCAGGAAGGCGACGATCAGCACGGCGCCCCCGAGGACCCCGAGGGCGTAGCTGCGGACCAGGCCGGACTGGAGGCGCCGGCCGCTGCGGGCGGCGTCGCCGACCAGCTCGGCGACGCCGTTGACGGCGCCGTCGATGACGCGCTGGTCGACCGTCCGGGCCAGGAAGGCGGCCAGGGCCCGGCCCAGGTTGACGGTGAAGAACTCGTACACCTGGTCGACGTAGAGCTTCTCGGCCAGGGGCCGCCAGGCCGCGGCGTAGCGGCGGCGCAGGGCCATCCAGTCGACCCGGCGGCCGTACAGCAGCCAGGCGCCGGTGGCGCCGGTCGCGGCCATGACGGTGGCCGCCGCCGACAGCCAGAACGCGGCCGCCAGCGACTCGTGCTCCTCGGGAGCGCCCAGCACCGGCTCCAGGAACTGCTGGAGGCGCCCGCCCTCGCCGGTGAAGGTGCTGAGGGCGAACCCGGCCACCAGGGCCAGGACCGCGAGCACGATCAGGGGCAGGGTCATGAGCGGCGGGGACTCGTGCGGGTGGCGGCCCTCGGGCCAGCGCCGCTCGCCGAAGAAGGTCAGGAACACGTACCGGGACATGTAGAAGGCGGTCAGCCCGGCCGTCAGCACCCCGACCACCCAGACCAGCCGGCCGATCCCGCCATGCTCGAACAGGGCCGCCAGCACCTGGTCCTTGGAGTAGAAGCCAGCCGTCAGCGGCACCCCGATGATCGCCGCCCAGGCGGCCATGGTCGTCCAGAAGGTGATCGGCATGGCCGAGCGCAGGCCGCCGAAGTGCTTGATGTCGGTGTCCTCGTCGTTGCCGTGCATCACCGACCCGGCCCCGAGGAACAGCTGGGCCTTGAAGAAGGCGTGGGTGACCAGGTGGAACATGCCGGCGGCATAGCCGATCGGCCCCAGCCCGACGCCGATGAACATGTAGCCGAGCTGGGAGATGGTCGAGTAGGCGAGGATCTTCTTGATGTCGTCCTGGCCGATGGCGATCAGCGCCCCCAGCAGGGCGGTGCCCGCGCCGACCAGCACCACCACCGTCTGGGCGGTGCCGGAGGTCTCGAAGATGGTGTGCGTCCTGGCCACCAGGAACACCCCGGCGGTGACCATGGTGGCGGCGTGGATGAGGGCCGACACCGGGGTCGGGCCGGCCATGGCGTCGGGCAGCCAGACGTACAGCGGGAACTGGGCGCTCTTGCCGGTGCAGGCCAGGAACAGCAGCAGGGCGATGGCCGTGGCCGTGCCGGCGGCCAGCGTGCTCGCCTCGCCGAAGACGACGTTGAAGTCGAGGCTGCCGGTGGTGGCGAAGATCAGGAACATGGCCAGCAGGAAGCCGACGTCGCCGATGCGGTTGGCCAAAAAGGCCTTCTTGGCCGCGGGCGGCGCCCACACCTCGCGGGTGTCGTCGGGCTCGCCTGGGACCAGCCGGCCGAGCGGGTTGACGACCAGCAGCCGCCGGTTGAACCAGAACCCGACCAGCAGGTAGGAGCAGAGCCCGACCCCCTCCCAGCCCAGGAACATGACCAGGAAGTTCTGGGCCAGGACGAGCACCAGCATGGAGGCCACGAACAGGTTGAGCCAGGAGAAGAAGGTCTCGCGCCGCTCGTCGTGCTCCATGTAGCCGATCGAGTACAGGTGGATGAGGCTGGAGACGCCGGTCACGATCAGGGCCATGAGCGCCGACAGAGGGTCCCAGCGCAGGTCGAAGGCGACCCGCAGGTCGCCCGAGGTGATCCATTCGTAGCCGCGCAGGACCTGGGTGCGCTCCTCGCCCGAGTGCGAGAGCAGCTCGAACAGGGCCGCGACGGCGATGACGAAGGCCGCGGCGACGGCCAGGGTGGCGATCCAGCCGGCAAGGGCGCGTAGGCGCTGGCCGAACAGCACGTTGACTGCGAACCCGGCCAGCGGCAGGACCGGGAGCAGCCAGATCAGGCGGATCGCGCCGGTTGCGTTCAGGGCACCGTCACCCCTTGAGCAGGTTGACGTCGTCGACGGAGGTCGACGAGCGCTTGCGGAAGATGGCGACGAGGATGCCGAGGCCGACCACGACCTCGGCGGCGGCGACCACCATGACGAAGAAGGCCAGCACCTGGCCGTCCAGCGAGCCGTTGGTCTTGGCGAAGGTGATGAACGACAGGTTGACCGCGTTCAGCATCAGCTCGATGCACATGAAGACCACGATGGCGTTGCGGCGGATCAGCACCCCGACCACGCCGATGGCGAACAGGATGGCCGAGAGCAGGAGGTAGGCGCCGGGTCCGACCCTCATGGCTGCCGCTTCCCGAGGACGAGGGCGCCCACAGCGGCCACCACCAGCAGGATCCCGGCGATCTCGAAGGCGAAGGTGTAGCGGGTGAACAGGATCCGGCCGATCGCCTGGACGTTGCCGCCCTCGTTGGCCGTGGCCAGGCTGGCCGGCGCGGCGTCGAACACCCCGGCGGCCAGGGCCCCGACGACCGCCACCAGCAGCCCGAGGCTGAGCAGGACGGCCGCCGGGCGCTGGCCCTTGATCGTCTCGGTGAGCGCCTCCTGGCTCTCGACCCCGAGCAGCATGAGCACGAACAGGAACAGGACCATGATCGCCCCGGCGTAGACGATCACCTGCACGGCGGCCACGAACTGGGCCTCCAGCAGCACGTAGAACCCGGCCAGGCAGAAGAAGTTGACCACCAGCAGCAGGGCCGAGTAGACGGCGTTGCGGCTCAGCACCATGCCGACGGCGGTGACCACGGCCAGCGGGGCCAGGACGACGAAGACGAGCAGCTCGGCCCGCTCGGAGGCGGTGGCGGCCAGCAGCGGCGTCACTTGGCCACGCCTTCGTCCGAGGGGAGCTCGCGGTCGGCCTGGCGGGACTCCTGCTCGCGGAGCAGGGCCCAGACCGGCTCCACCGACTCCTGGGAGACCGACGCCTGGGGGCCGTAGCGGGCGATCGCCGGCGGGCCGTCGGCGGCGTCGACGTGCGGCGGGGCCTTGGCCCCGGCGGGCACGGGGGCGAGCAGGTCGGGCTTGTCGTAGACCAGGCCCTGGCGGGTCGGCGACGCCATCTCGTACTCGTTGGTCATGGTCAGGGCCCGGGTCGGGCAGGCCTCGATGCAGAGGCCGCAGAAGATGCAGCGGTTGTAGTTGATCTGGTAGATGGCCGCGTACCGCTCCCCCACCGAGTAGCGGGCCTCGGGGGTGTTGTCGGCCCCCTGGACGTAGATGGCGTCGGCCGGGCAGGCATAGGCGCACAGCTCGCAGCCGATGCACCGCTCGAGGCCGTCGGGGTAGCGGTTGAGCTGGTGGCGGCCGTGGAACCGGGGCGAGGTGGGCCGCTTCTCCTCCGGGTACTGCACGGTGTTGCGCTTGCGGAACATGCTCCGGAAGGTGACCGACAGCCCCTTCAGGATCTCGCTGGGCATCATGGGGTGGACCCTCCGGGGGCGGTGCGGTCCGCCTTCTCCTTGTCCGAGGAAGGCAGCAGGAACGAGAGCAGCAGCAGGGCGAGCAGCACGCCGATGGCACCGAGCAGCACCGGGCGGGGCAGGTTGACGTCGACCACCAGGACCACGGCGGTGACCGCGACCCAGGCCAGGGCGACCGGGATCAGCACCTTCCAGCCGAAGTCCATCAGCCGGTCGAAGCGCATCCGGGGCAGGGTGGCCCGCAGCCAGATGAAGATGAAGATGAAGAAGAACACCTTGGCCACGAACCACAGGATCGGCCAGAGCCAGGGCAGGAAGTCGGGGGCCGGCCCGTCCGGCCCGCCCAGGAACGCGGTCGTGGCCACCGCCGACACGGTGATGATGTTCAGGTACTCGGCCAGGAAGAACAGGGCGAACTTCACCCCCGAGTACTCGGTGTGGTAGCCGCCGACCAGCTCCGACTCGGCCTCGGGGAGGTCGAAGGGGGCCCGGTTGGTCTCGGCGATGCCCGCCAGCAGGAACACCAGGAACAGCGGGAACTGGAAGACGACGTACCAGCGGGGGATGAAGCCGAGCAGCGGGTCGCCCTGCTGGGCGGCGACGATGCCGGCGGCCGACAGGGTGCCGGCGGTCATGAACACCCCGACCAGCGACAGCCCCTGGGCGATCTCGTAGCTGATCATCTGGGC
>JASLIH010000371.1 GCA_030152105.1 Actinomycetes bacterium | reverse complement strand
CTGGACCTTCGCCTGGGCGGAGTTCCGGCGGCCGGGGGGCGGGTGGCGGCGCTACTGCGCGACACCGAGCGGGAATGCCCCGACACCGACCTCCAGTGCGTCGACACCGACCTGGAGTGCGACACCGACCTCGAGTGCGAGGACACCAGGGTCGACTGCGCCCCCACCGGCCTGGACTGCGCCGACACCCACATCGACTGCATCGACACCGACGTCGACTGCGACACCGACCTGGAGTGCGTCGGCAACACCAACGTCGGCTGCCCCGGGGACACGATCGTCGGCTGCCCGGGCGACACCGACATGGGCTGCCCGGGCGACACCAACGTCGGCTGCCCGAGGCCGACCGACGCGGCCACCAACTGCTGCGCCGAGACCGACGACACCTGCGCCTCCTGCTGGAGCGACTGCCACCTGTGCGGCTGAGCCGCCGCCGCCGGGCCTACGATGGCCGGGCCAGCCGCCGATGCAGGGGAATCAGCCGTGAACGATGAAGCGCTCCGCCAGCTACTGCTCGACACCAAGGTGATCGCCGTCGTCGGCCTCTCGGCCAACCCCGACCGTGCCTCCAACCAGGTCGCCTGGTATCTCCACCACCAGGGCTACCGGCTGTTCGGGGTCAACCCGGTCTGCCCCGAGCCCGAGGTGTTCGGGGTGCCTGTGGTGGCCTCGCTGGACCAGGTCCCCGAGCCGATCGACATCGTCGACGTGTTCCGCCGCCCCGAGCACACCCCCGACGTCGCCCGGGACGCGGTCGCCGCCGGGGCCCGCGCCCTCTGGCTCCAGCTCGGCATCCGCAGCGACGAGGCCCGGGCCATCGCCACCGAGGCCGGCCTCACCTACGTCGAGGACCGCTGCCTCAAGGTCGACCACTCCCGCCTGCTGGGTGCCATGCCGGGCTAGCGGTCATGCCCGACGGCGACGGGACCCGGCGGACAGGATCGCCCCGCCGAGGCCGGCCAGCGCGATCCCGACGGCCAGCAGCGCCAGCGTGCTGGCCCCGGTGAACGGCAGTGCGCCACCGGTTGGGCCGCCGGGAGCCGATGAGGACGCCCCGCCGACCGCCGCGGTGCTGCTGGTTTCGTGACCGGTGGTCGAGGTCGCCTCAGAGGTCGTGGTGACCCCTGAGGTGGAGCTCTCACCGGAGCTGGAGGTGGCGCCCGAGCTGCTCGTCGCGCCGGATGTGGTGGTGTTCCCCGCCGTGGTGGTGGTCGGGGCGGGGGCGCAGCCGGTGACCCAGAAGACCTTGTGCTTGACGTCGGCGCCCTGGGAGCCCTCGGCGTTGATGGTCAGCTTGACGTGGAAGCCCTGCACCGGGTGGGGCTCGATGCCGGTGAAGTCCAGGGTGTAGGTCTCTGAGGCGTCCAGGCCGGCCTCGCTGCCGCCGCCGCTGTTGTCGTCCTCACCGATGAACACCGTGTCGGTCAGCAGCACCTGGACCGGGCCGGTCGGCGGGTGCGACTCGAAGGTCACCACGGCATCCAGGTCGCCTTCGTCGTAGCCGTAGAAGTCGACCTGGAAGGTGCAGCCGACGTGGGGCTCATTGTCGGGGGCGTCGTCAAAGGGGGTGTCGTCGATCTTGACGGTGCCGTTGTTCCCGGGCGGGTTCGGCCCGGCCGACGCCAGACCGGCCGCGGCCAGGACCACCGCTGTCGCCGCGAGCAAGACGATGACAGCGGCCAGGAGTTGCTTGCTCAGGCGTGTCTGAAGCACGGGTCGACCTTTCTAAGCTGGTGGGGGCCAGGTGCGGCTCCGCATCTAGGGGGAACGTTCGCCATCCGCTGGCGGGCCGCCCTGGCCCTGCCCGCCGTTTCCGGACGGGCTCGGCTGCTCCGGCTCCTTCGGCTGCTTGGTGTCCCTGGGTCCCTTGGGCTTCCCGGACGCCTGGTCCTTCTCCACGAGGGCCTGGCAGTAGGCACCCACCCTCTCCTGGCCGCCGGCCGCCCTGGCCAGGACCTCGAAGGCGGTCGCGTCCAGCTTCCCGCCCTGCTCGGCGCCGTTGCCGGACACGAACGCCTGGCAGAGCCCCTCGGGGTTCGGGGCGGCGGCCGGCCCGGCGCCCCCGGGACCGGTGGAGACGCCGGGCCGCGGGCCGCCCAGGCCGCCACCGGAGCCGGCTGGCGGCTTGACCGGCCCCGAGGGCTGGCCCGCCTGGGTGGAGGTCGACGGTGTCCCGCCGTCGCTGCCGAGGACGGTCCGGGCCGCCGCCCGCACCGGTCCCGGGAGGTGACCGGTGGCCGCTCCGGCCACTCCTCCGGTCACCAGCGCGCCAACCGCCACGACCACCGCCAGCCCGGTCCGGCGACGCCGCCGGGACGTTCGGGCCCGGCGCGAGGGCCCGACGGCGGGCGGCCGTCCCCGGGTCACGGCGCGCAGCTCAGTCAGGACCGCCGCCTGGCCGGCCAGCTCCGCGGAGCTCGGGGCGGCGGCGGCCGCCGCCAGCAGCTCGGCCACCTTGGCGAACCCGGGTGGCGCCTGGCCAGGAGGAAGAGTCCCGCTCAGCAGCCGCTCGACGGTGTCGTCGTCGAGGGCCAGCGGGTCGGCGTCAGGATCAGGTGGTCGGCGCATCTCAGCAGACGAAGCGTCGTCGGCGCGCATCGCGTTACACCACCCTCCTGACACGGCCGTCGTCCCCCAGCTGCCTGGCCAGCCGGCGCAGCCCCCGGTGGGTGAGCACCCTGACCGTCCCTGGTCGCTTGCCCATGATCGTCGCCACCCGATCGACGGCCAGCCCGGCCACCACCCGCAGCACGATCGCCTCGGACTGGTCGGCGGGGAGGGTCGCCAGCATCGCCATCGCCGCCCTGGTCGAGAGCCCCTCGAGGGCGTCGGCGGCCGGGTCGTCGCGGGCGGCCAGCTCCACCAGGCCGTTCGCGGGCACGTCCTCGGGCGGCCGGCGGGCCATCCGGCGCCGCCAGTCGAGCACCTCGTGCCGGGCGATGGTGAACACCCAGGCCCGGAACGCCGGCTCGTTCCCCTCGAAGCGGTCGAGTCCGCGCACCACCCCGAGCCAGGTCTCCGAGGCCAGGTCCTCGGCGGCGGCCCGCGAGACCACCGAGAAGTACCGCAACAGGCGGGGTTGCAGGTCGTGCCAGAGCCTCCCGAACGCGTCCTCGTCGCCCCGCGCGGCGGCGCTGAGCACGGCCGGGAACTCGGGGCCGATCATCGCCCGTTCAGGGCCCGACCGCGCGACCCTCCCCCCCCACGGACCGCCCTCCGAGCACGAGCGGCGGGCGCAACAGCACGAGGACCTCCGCTCATCCCCAGAGCGGAGGTCCTCGCCCGGCGGGCGGCGTCGACACCGCCTACAACCCCATGACTCCGCGGCGTCGTCAGGCCTCCCTCCCTCTGGCCCGATACATCCCGGCTCCCCAGAAGGAACGACCACCACCGTCCAACAGTTACACCCCGGCGTAACGACCCTGGTGACCTGGGCGTTCTGTTGCCCGCCGGTCAGGCCAGGCCGCGGCGGGTGGCCGCCGGGGGGCGGCGGCCGAGGATGGCCTCGGTCATGCGGACCACGCGGACCGACGCCTCGACCTCGTGGACCCGGATGATGGCCGCCCCGGCGGCGACGGCGAACGCGGCCGCGGCCAGGCTGCCCTCCAGGCGCTGGTCGAGGGAGACGTCGAGGGTCTCGCCGATGAAGTCCTTGTTGGAGAAGGCGACCAGGACGGGGTAGCCGAGGTCGGTCAGCTCGCCGAGGCGGCGGGTCAGCTCCAGGGAGTGGAAGGTGTTCTTGTGGAAGTCGTGGCCGGGGTCGACGATCAGCCGCTCGGCCGCGACCCCGTGCCGGCGGGCCAGGTTGGCCCGGTCGAGCAGGAAGGCCCGGACCTCGGCGACCACGTCGGCGTAGGCCGGGCGGTGGGGGCGGGTGCGGGGTGGCCCGCCGGTGTGCATCACCACCAGGCCGGCCCCGGCCTCGGCGGCCGCCTCGGCGACCAGCGGGTCGTGCAGGCCCGAGGGGTCGTTGACCACGTCGGCGCCGGCGGCCAGGGCCCGGCGGGCCACGCCCGGCCGGAAGGTGTCGACCGAGATGACCGCGTCGGTGCGTCCCCGCAGCGCCTCGACCAGCGGCACCACCCGGTCCAGCTCCTCGGCCTCGGTGACCTCGGGGCCGGGGCCGGCCTTGACCCCGCCGACGTCGAGCCAGTCGGCGCCCTCGGCCAGGGCCCGCTCCGCGGCGGCCAGGGCGGCATCGAAACCGAAGTTGACCCCCCGGTCGTAGAACGAATCGGGGGTCCGGTTGAGAATGGCCATGACCGCGACCCGGCGCCCGAAGTCGAAGGTGCGCCGGCCGTAGGTTCGTAGCATGCCGGGGATCGTAGCCGACGGCCTGGCCGAGGAAGGAGAAGGCGCGTGCGTGTCCACCTGGAGGAGCGGGTGGCGATCGCGGCCCCGCCCGAGGCGGTGTTCGCCGCGGTGGCCGACTGGGAGGGCCAGTCGGAGTGGGTGGCCCTCACCACCGTGACCGCCGACGGCGGGCCCCACCGGGTCGGGGAGCGGCTGGTCGCCGAGACCAGGCTCGCCGGGATCGGGTTCAGCGACCCGATGGAGGTGACCAGGTTCGAGCCGCCGTCGCGGATCGACGTGCGCCACCTGGGCCGGGTGGTCCAGGGCACCGGGACGTTCCTGGTCGAGCCGGCCCCGGGCGGCGCCTGGTTCGTGTGGGCCGAGGACGTCGACCTGCCCCTTGGGGTGGCCGGGCGGCTCGGCTTCGTAGTCGTCGGGCCGGCGTTCCGGCTGCTGCTCCGGCGCAGCCTGCGCCGCCTGGCCCGGCGGGTCGAGTCCCGGCCCCACCTGCGCAAACGCTCCGCCTAGCCCAGCCCGGTCCTGACCGGGCGGCGCCCGCCTTGCCCGCCGGCGCGACCGTGGTAGCGTCGGCCCGCGCCGCCCCCCCTGGCCCGGCCCGAGCAGGAGCAGTCGCATGGCCCCCGTCGTCCGCCGCCGCACCAAGCTGCTGCTCGTCGTGGCCGGGCTGCTGCTGGTCGTCGTGGTCGGCCTGGCCTGGTTCCTGCTCTCCGACGACGACCCGGCGGCCGACGGGACCGCGGCCCGGGCGATCGCCGTCCGCCGCTAGGTCCAGCTGGCGATAGCATCGCCCGGCCAGGCCGTCGACCGCGGAGGTGAGATGCCCAACCTGCTCCAGGGCGGCCGAGGCCGCCCGCTGCATCCGATGCTGGTGCACTTCCCGATCGCCCTGTACCCGACCAGCCTGGTGTTCGACGCCCTCTCCCACGTGTCCGAGGACGGCAACCCGTTCGTGGTGGGCGCGTTCTCGCTGATCGTGATCGCCCTGGTGGTCTCGGCCCTGGCCGTGGCCGCCGGGTTCGCCGACTTCCTGCCGATCGAGAACGGCACCCGCACCTGGCGGGTGGCCGTGCTCCACATGAGCCTCCAGCTGGTCACCGCCGGCCTGTTCCTGGCCAACGCCGTCCTGCGCAGCCGCGACCTCGACGTGACCGCGACCCCCACCGGGCCGATCGTTCTCAGCGTGGTCGGTCTGCTGACGCTGATGGTCGGCGCCGCGCTCGGCGGCGAGCTGGTCTACCGCCACGGCCGCCGGGTCGAGCTCGACCTGGTCGCCTCCGAGGAGCTCCCGCCGGCCCCCCCGGCCGATCCCGACCACCCGGACTAGAGGAACCCGTCCAGGCCGGCCGCCTGGTAGGGTATGGCC
>JASLIH010000363.1 GCA_030152105.1 Actinomycetes bacterium | reverse complement strand
TCGTCGCCGCCGACGGCGTCGCGGATGATCCGCCGCGCGTCCTCGCGGAGCCGGGTCGTCTGCAGTCCCGTGCCCGAGCTCTCGGTGTGGGTGTTGGCGTAGCGGGGCAGGACCTCGTGGCGGATGAAGTCCTCGATGAAGCCCAGGGCCCGTCCCGAGGCGGTGTAGTCGGCGTAGATGATCCGTCGCGGGCCGTACGGCCCGTCCATCACCTCCCGGTCACCGATGACCGATGCCCGGACCCGCTCGACCAGCGGCGACGCTGCCGCCTCCTCCGCGTCCAAGCTCACCCCCTCACCCCTTGACCGCCCCCAGTGTCCCAGACCCCCGCCTCCCGCTCCCGCGCTCCCTGCATTGATGCGCGCCCGGCGCCGAACGGTCAACCGGCGGGGACGGGAGGTGGTCGGGAGGGGTCAGGCCAGGACAAGGCGGTTGCGGCCCTCGGCCTTGGCCGCGTACAGGGCCTGGTCGGCCCGTTCGACCAGCTGGCTGCTGGCCTCCTGGAAGTCCCAGCGGGCCAGCCCCACCGAGCAGGTCACCAGCGGGGTGACGAGCCGCAGCCGCTCCACGATCTGGACCGCGTCGTCGAGCGCGCACGCCGGCAGCAGGAGCACGAACTCCTCCCCGCCGTAGCGGGCCAGCAGGTCGGTCGAGCGGACCTCGGTCCGCCAGGCGCTGGCCGCCTCCTTGAGCACCAGGTCGCCGGCCTGGTGGCCGTGGCGGTCGTTGTAGTCCTTGAAGTTGTCCAGGTCGGTCATGGCCAGGCACAGCCCGGTGCCCATGCGGTGGGCCCGCTCCAGCTCCCGGGGCAGCTCCTCCTCCCAGACCCGCCGGTTCGGCTCCCCGGTCAGCGGGTCGGTGCGGGCCAGCCCCTCCAGCCGGCTGACCAGCCGGCTGATCTCGACCGCCTGGCGTTCGCTGAGCCGCCAGTTGACCAGGTAGGCGACGCTGGCCGCGAGCACGAAGGCGCCGTGGACCAGGGCCCACTTCCAGGGGGAACGCACCGCGGCGGCGTGGTTGAACACATCGTGTGGAGCCAGCAGCCCGAGCACGCTGTGGTGGACGACCACGTAGCCGAGGGCCAGCCCGAACAGCAGCCAGTCCTGGTAGAGGGTGATGACCCCGATCATCACGAAGAAGTGGAAGTGGGCCTCGACCACCCCGCCGGACAGGTGGACGATCACCGCCGAGGCGGTGATCAGGCCGAGCACGGCCGCCGCCGACCGGGCCCGCCGGCCGAGGGCCGGGAGGGCCGCGGCCAGGGCGCACAGCGCCATCGGCGTCACCTCGGCGACCGCGTGGCCCACGGCCTTGCCGCGGACCAGGGCGAAGACGGCGACGCCGGCGACGTGCAGCCAGAGCAGCCAGACGATCCCCCGGTGGCGCTGCGCCCAGACCGCGGGCGTGAGCAGCTGGCCGGTGGGCACCAGCCCCCGGCCAGCCCGGCCCGCCCGGACGGCGGCACCGGCGATTACGCTCATGCCACCATGTCGGCAGTGTTCTGGCCGACCTTAGCGATGGGGCACCGATGGCGAGGCGTAGTGCGGGGATCCTGCTCTACCGGCGGCGTGGCGACGGCGTCGAGGTGCTGCTGGTCCACCCCGGGGGGCCGCTGTGGGCCAGGCGGGACGCCGGCGCCTGGTCGATCCCCAAAGGCGAGTACACCGAGGGCGAGGACCCGCTGGCGGCGGCCCTGCGAGAGTTCGAGGAGGAGACCGGCCAGCGGCCCCCCGAGGCCAGGATGGTCGCGCTGGGCGAGGTCCGCCAGCGGGGCGGCAAGGTGGTCAGCGCCTGGGCCGCCCCCGGCGACCTCGACCCGGCCGCGGTCACCAGCAACACCTTCAGCATGGAGTGGCCGCCCCGGTCCGGGCGCCGGCGGGAGTTCCCCGAGGTCGACCGGGCCGGCTGGTTCGACCCGGCCACGGCCAGGGAGAAGCTGCTGGCCGCCCAGGCCGGTCTGGTCGACCGGCTCCTGGCCGCCCTCGGCGACGGCGATGCCGGGGGCTGAGCGGCTCAGTGCTGGTTGAGCCAGGCCGCCGGTCCCATGGCGACACGGGTGCCGGGACGCAGCCAGCGCAGCACGGCCACCAGGTCCTTGGGACGGAGCGAGACGCAGCCCGCGGTCGGCCCGCCGGTCTGCTGGTGCAGGAAGATACCGCTGCCCTTCCTGTAGACGGGACGCCGGTAGTTGAAGTCGATCACGGCCGCGTACCGGTAGGCGACCCGGCGGTTCTTCCACAGGCTCTCGCCCCTGGTGCAGGGGCGGGTGACCCAGCGCTTGTAGTCGGCCCTCGACCCCGACCAGCAGGAGTTGGGCTGGAGGCGGCGGTAGGAGAACCCGCGCACGCCCGGGTTGGGCTGGCTGCCGAAGCCGTACACGAAGCCGAAGGTGCCGGCCGGGGTGGTCCCGTCGCCCTCGTGGCGGTTGGCGGAGAACCCGTGGTAGCCGACCCGGCCCGGCATCGGCCCCCGGACCAGCCGCCACCGGTCCCCGGGCCGCGCCCGCTGGTAGATGCGGACCGCCACCCGCGGGTCCGCCACCCCCAGCTGTAGACCACGATCGCCCGGGTCGCCCTCCGCAGCCCGTCGATCCGCCCCGGCGTCGCCGGCATGGCCGCGCTCGCCGGGCTGACCAGCGCCCCGACCGCGGTCAGGGCCAGGACGGTCGCGACCACAATGGCGGCCCTTCGCATGGTCCCCCACCGCTGGACGTCGGTTGCCTGCCTGATCGGCAAGTTGGGGCCCGCGCCTGAGCGGTGCCCCGCGACCCGGGTCGTTGGACCCCGGGGCTGTGGACAACCCGACACACTCGCCCCCGGCGATGGGCTACGCTCCCCCACCGGGGGACCCGGCAGCGGACCGGGTGGGTCAGGCACGGTATGGGCAACGCATGGCACGGGCAACGCACGGCGCGGCAGCGGGAGGATCGTATGGACGAGATGACGGTCGGGCGCTCGGCGCTGGAGCGCACGCCACTGTTCGCCGGGTTGGACCGTGGGCACCTCGACGATGTGCTGTCGGTCGGGCGGCGGGTGTCGTACCAGCCCGGACAGGCCATCGTGGAGCGGGGCGACCCGGGCGACGCCATGTACATCGTGCTCGGTGGGGCCGCCGAGGTGGACGTGGGCGGCCGCTTCCACCGGCTGGAACGGGGCGACTTCTTCGGCGAGATGGCCGTCCTGGCCGGCAAGCCGCGGGAGGCCACGGTCAAGGCGGTCGAGCCGCTGGAGGCGCTGCGGATCCCGGCCGACGAGTTCCAGGTGTTCCTGTCGACCAACCCCGAGATTGCTCTCAGCATGCTCAAGAGCCTGGTCGAGCGCCTCCGCGAGGTGCAGGACCGGCTCGACACCTGGGTCGGGGGCGTCTGGTAGCGGTCACTTGGCGTCGGCGTAGCAGTCGACCACGGCCACGCTGAGGGGGAACCGGACGGCGGTGTCGCCGAAGACCAGGCGGCCGCTCTCGGCGGCGGCGTCCCGCACCTCGGCGGCCACCCGGTCGGCGTCGTCCCTGGGACAGTGGACCACCACCTCGTCGTGCTGGAAGAAGACCAGCTGGCCGGCCTCCCCGGCCAGGCGACGGCGCACGGCGGCGAGCAGGACCAGGGCCCAGTCGGCGGCGCTCGCCTGGACGACGAAGTTGCGAGTGAACCGCCCCCGGTCCCGTGCCGCCCGGCGCCCCCGCGGCACGGCCTCGGCGTCGGGGCCGAGCCCGCCGGCCGCTTCGGTGGCGGCCAGCCAGGCGGTCGAGGGTGGAGGGCACGTCCGGCCCAGGCGGGAGCGGACCAGGCCGCCCTCCTCGCCGGTGCGGGCGGCCGCCTCGACGTAGCCGACGGCGGCCGGGAACCGCCGCCGGAGCACGGTCATCAGCTGACCGACGTCGCCGCCGTACATGGCGGCCAGCAGGGCCGTCTTGGCCCTGGCCCGGTCGCCGCCGAAGGCGTCGGCGGCCAGGGCGGCGTACAGGTCGCCCCCGGCCGCGGCCCGGGCCAGGCCGTCGTCACCGGACAGGGCGGCCAGCACCCTCGGCTCGAGCTGGCTGGCGTCGGCGACCACGAACGTCCAGCCCGGGTCGGCCACGACCGCCCGGCGCAGGGCATGGGGGATCTGGAGGGCGCCGCCGCCGCGGGTCGCCCAGCGGCCCGACACCACGCCGCCAGGCACGTACTCGGGCCGAAACCGCCCGCCGGCGACCCAGGCGTCCAGCCACGACCAGCCGTAGGTGGCGTGCAGCCGCGACAACTCCTTGTAGGCCAGCAGCAGCGGCACGGCCGGATGGTCGACGCCCCGCAGCACGTGCGAGCGGGTCGAGGGCAGCGGCGTGCCGGCGTTCGCGAAGGCCCGCAGCACCTGGGCGGGCGAGTCGGGGTTGAGCCGGGGCAGGCCGAAGGCGGCCCCGACCCGGCCGGCCAGGTCGGCCAGGCGCTGCGGGACCGCCCCGGCCCGAGGCCGCGGGCCGAGCAGCTCGGTCAGGACAGCATCGTGCACCTCCGGCCGCCACGGCAGCCCGGCAGCCGCCATCTCGACCGCGGCCAGCGCCCCCGCCGACTCGGCCGCCACCAGCAGCCCAAGCCCACCCGGCCACCCGCCCCCGGCCCCCTCGGCGGCCTCCCGGGCCCCGGCGCCCACCCCCTGGACCCTCTCGGTCCCCGGGACCGCCCCGGCCAGGCGTCGCTGCTGGTCGGCGTGGACCGCCACCACGCCCTCGAGCAGCTCGGCCGGGCCGGGCAGGCCGAGCAGGTCGTGGTCGAACAGGGCCGGCTGGCCGGCCCCGGGCGCCCCGGACGGTCTGGCGGTGTCGTCGGGAACGGGCAGGCCTCGCAGGCGGGCCCAGGCGGCCGGGAACGAGCGGGGCTCGCCCCAGCGGCCGTCGGCGGCGAGCAGGATCGCCTCGGTCAGGCCGAGGTCGTGGGCCCGGTCGGCCCGGGCCCCGGCCCGTAGCAGGCCCGGGTACAGCTCGGCGGTGGCCGCCCAGACCCAGCGGGGCCGGTCGGCCCGCTCCCGCTCGGCCACGGCCGCGGCCAGGTCCCGGACCGGCTGGGGCGGCCCCTGGGGCGAGCCGTCCTCGGCGACGGCCTGGAGCAGCCCCCCGCCCTCGGCACCAACCACCGCGACCCGCATGGGGGCAGTCTGCCCGTCCCCAGCGACAGCCGGGGTCAGCGCTTGACGATCACCAGCTCCAGGCCAGGGGCGATGTCGTTCGGGTTGGGGACCACGTCGCGGTTGAGCCGCTGGATCTCCGGCCACCGGGTGGCGTCGCCCAGCTTGGCCTTGGCGATGCTGGAGAGGGTGTCGCCCCGCTTGACCTTGTAGAGCTGCGGCTTGGGCTGGACCGGGGTGGCCCCGGGCAGGGTCAGGACCTGGCCGACGGTGAGCCGGTCGCGGTGGCGGATCTTGGCCCGGTTGAGGACGAACAGCTCCGGCCAGCGCTTGGCGTCGCCCAGCTTGGCCTTGGCGATGCTGGACAGCGTGTCGCCCTTCTTGACCTTGTAGGTCTGGGGCGCGGCCCCGCCCCCGACGACCTTGGCGAACCGCAGCAGGTCGGCCAGCTCGAACCTGCCCGGCGTGGCCGAGGGCAGCGACGGCACCCAGCCGGGCGTGGCCAGGATGGAGTCGTCGCTGCGCCGGACCAGGCCGACCAGCACCTCGGCGACCAGGGTGCTGGCCACCGGGCCGAGCCGCTGGCCGCCGTGGTGCCTCGACTCGGCCAGCAGGTAGTACCAGAGCGGCGTCCGCTCCAGGAACCCGGAGGTCTTCAGCACGTGGGCCTGGCGTTCGCTGGCCGCGGCCGCCTCGAGCTGGGCCGCGGTCAGGACCGGCAGGCCGAGCCGGGCGGCCATGGCCTGCCCGGTGGGCATGCGCAGCCCGTAGCCGCGCAGCAGGTTCCGGACGGCCAGGTTGGCCGCGTCGGCCGGCTGCTCGATCTCGCCGGTGACCGTCTGCAGCTGGAACAGGCCGCCGGACAGCTTGGTGTCGAACTTGCGGGCCTTGTTCCTGCCACCGCCGGCGGCGATGAAGCGCTCCCACTGGACGATCCAGTTGTCGGGCAGGGTGTCGAAATCGCCCAGCTCGCCGCTGAGGGCGGTGAAGGTGAACAGCAGCCCCAGCGTGGCCTCGGTGAAGTTGAGGTTGAAGTCGTAGGTGTCCCTGATCATGGTGTGGCCGAAGCGGTACCCGGCCACGGTGAACTCGAGCGGCAGGAAGAACGGCTCGCCCATGGCGTCGTAGAAGCGGTTCCCGCCGGTGAGAATCCCGTTCACGATCGCGGGGTCGGCGACTCGCTTGAGGAAGTCCTGGAGCACGATGTGCTGGTAGTGCTGGCGCACCAGCCGGCGCGCCTCCTCGAAGGTCCGGCCCTGGTCGACCAGGCGGTTGTGGGCCTTGAGGAAGGCCAGATGCAGCTGGGCGACGATCAGGTTCTCGTCGTTGCGGGGGTCGCCGATCCGGGCCGCCCGGTCGCGCAGCGGGTCGGCGTTGCGCCTCTCGCGCGGCAGGTCGTTGTCGTCGCCCTTGCCGGGCGGCCGCTTGAGCGGTACCGAGGTCCCGTTGAGCTTGGTGACCTTGCCGATCAGCATCCGGCTGTGGCTGGCCGGGTCGCGCGGGGCCGGCGGGCCGTACAGGCTGTCCAGCTCCAGGCTGGCCGTGCGCAGGTTCTTGAGGTCGTTGCGGATCTGGGCCTCGGGCAGGGGCGCCAGGCCCGGGGCGAGCAGCTTGGCGGTGGTGAAGGAGCTGGTCTCGAAGGTGATGTCGTGGTCGACGAACTGGCCGAAGTAGGTGTAGATGGCCGGGACCGTGCCGTCGCCGGTGACCGGTCCGGGGTCGACCATGGCCCGGCCGAGCTCCTTCAGGCGCTTGACGGTGGTCGCCGACCGGGGCAGCAGGTTGGCCTCGTCGTCCTGGAGCTCGGGGAACAGGAAGTCGAAGTTCTGCAGCACCGCCGGGGCCGACACCGCGAAGCCCAGGTCGACCTCGGCGGCCCGTTCGGCCATGGCCTCATGCGCCTGCCGGAGCTGCTCCGGTGTGGCCGACGATCCGTGCGCGACGCGTGGCATGGCCGGAGGCTCTCATACTCCCCAAGCTCCGGCAATGCCCCGTTGGTCAGTGTTCGGGGACCAGTCGCCGCAGCAGCGGCTCGGCCGCCCGGATGACCAGCTCGCGGTCGTGGGTGACGACCATGTCGTAGCGGCGCTGGTCGTCGGGCCCGTCGTCGCCGAGGTCGTGGGCGACCAGGGCGGCCGCGAACCGGGGGCCGATCACGATCAGGGCCCACTCGCCGCGCAGAGGGTCGTCGGCGCCAGGTCGGCCCCCCGGACCCCGGCGACCGGGGTCACCGGCATGCCGTGGCCGAGGGCGCCGGTGAACGCCGCCCGGGTCGCCAGGAACTCATACCGGCTCTGGGTGGCCGGGGTGAACTGGCCCGCCTCCTGGAAGCAGGCCAGCAGGACGTTGGGCTCGGCCGCGTCCAGGCCCTGGTGCTCCAGCTGCATGCAGGTCTCGGCAAGCAGGTCCTTGGTGACCCGGCGCGCCTCCCGGGCCGAGGCCACCACCTCCCAGGGGGTGGCGGCGGCGGTGGCCGCCTGGGCCCTGCGGAGCGGGATGGCCTCGGTGGGCGGCGGCATCTCCGACGGCAGCGGCGCCGGATGGCCGAACAGGAACCCCTGGCCGATGGTGGCGCCGGCGGCCGCGGCCTCGCGGGCGTGCTTGATCGTCTCGACGCCCTCGGCGATGACCAGGGCGTCGGTCCGCTCGGCCTGGGCCCGGACGGTGTTGACGATATGGGCCGCCTCGGCGGTCGTCCGGCCCTGGAGCAGGCGCATGTCCAGCTTGATCAGGTCGGGGCGGACGAAGGGCAGCACGGCCAGGCTGGCCGGCGCGGCGCCGACGTCGTCGAGGGCGACGCCCCAGCCGGCCCGGCGGGCCTGGGCGACGGTGGCCAGCAGCCGGGCCGGGTCGCCGGCCACGGCCCGCTCGGTCACCTCGACGACCACCCGCAGGCGGTCCTCGCCGAGCTCGATGGCCGGACTCAGATCGTCGGGGCAGGCGACGCCGAGGGTGACCGGCTCGGCGTTGACGAACAGGGTCAGGGGCGGGACCAGCCCGCAGCGGCCGGCCTCGGTGCAGGCGGCCGCCCGGCAGACCCAGTCCAGCTCGGCCACCCTACCCGCCCGCCAGGCCGCCCCGAACAGGGCCGCGGGCGACTCCAGGGCCGACCCCATCGGCCCCCTGGCCAGGGCCTCGTAGCCGAGGACGTGGCGGCTCTCCAGGTCGATGAGGGGCTGGAACAGCGGCTGCACGGCCCGCTCCTCGAGAACCCGGAGGAAGTCCTCCACCGTCGTCGGGAAGGGGTGGGAGACTCCAGGCGTACTCATGGTGATCTGATCGACCACCGGCCAGCCCAGGTTGAGCCCCCGGAGCAAGGAGCCCGATGAGCTTCGTCACCGAGAACCAGCCGGACGGGACCCCGACCTGGATCGACCTCGGCATCCCCGACCTGGAGCAGGCGATGCGGTTCTACGGGGCCCTGTTCGGCTGGGAGTTCCAGGTCGGGCCGCCGGAGACGATGCGCTACACCCGGTGTCTGCTCGGCGGCCGGCCGGTGGCCGCCCTGGCCGAGAACCCCGACCCGGAGGCCAGCCGGTTCTGGTGGAACGTCTACCTGGCCACCGGCGACTGCGACGCCACCGTCCGGCGGGTCACCGACGCCGGCGGCAGCGTCGTTCTGGCGCCGGCGGACGTCCCCGGCCAGGGCCGCATGGCCATCACCAAGGACCCGGTGGGGGCCCAGTTCGGCCTCTGGGAGGGCCGCGGCTTCGTCGGCTGCGAGGTCGTGAACGAGCCCGGGTCGCTGGTCCGCAACGACCTCGTCACCCCCGACCCGGAGCCGGCCCGGGCGTTCTATGCGGCCGTGTTCGGCTTCACCCTCGACGGCAACCAGGACCTGCCCGACTTCGACTTCACCTTCCTGCGCCGCCCCGACGGCCACGAGGTCGGCGGGGTCATGGGCGTCCCGGGCGCGCC
>JASLIH010000202.1 GCA_030152105.1 Actinomycetes bacterium | reverse complement strand
TCGCCGTGGTCTACCTGCACGGCCTGCTGGCGGTCGCCACCCTCGTCCTGGTCCTGCTCACCGCCCTCGGCGTCGGTTCCTAGTCACCGGCTCGAACTCTCTTCCCAGGGTGCGGGTGGTCTGCCTGGCGACCAGCTGCGCATGTTGTGGTCCGCAGGTGAGTTTCGCGCCGCGGGCGATCCGGGTCGGTAGGCGGCCGTGGGCGGGTGCTGTGGCGGCGACGCTACGGGGCGCTGGCGGGGATTCTGGCTGCCTTGGGCGGGAGCAGCTCGCGGACCTCGCCGGTGACGATGAAGCAGACCTGTTCGCCGACGTCGACCGCCTGGTCGCCGAGGCGCTCCAGGAACCGGGCCAGGAGAACCAGTTGGGGGGCCCAGCCGAGCGCTGTCGGGTCGTTGGACCCCGTGATCTGGGCCAAGACGCGGTCGTTGAGCCGGTCGACCGCCTGGTCGATGGTGGGCAGCCGCTCGGCGGCGCCGGCGTCGCCGTCAGCGAGGCAGGCCAGCGAGGCTGTGACGACCCGCCTGACGTGGGCGCCCATCTCGTTCAGCGTCACGAGGACCTCGGTCGGCGGTGGCCGGTTGGCGAGCCCGGGGACCGTCTTGGCCACGTTGGCGCACAGGCCGCCCATGCGCTCCAGGTGCGCGTTGACGTGCAGCAGGCCCGTGACCAGCCGCAGGTCCCTGGCGACCGGCGCCTGCCGCGCCAGAGTGCACAGCAGTCCCCATTCGATCTCGGCCGAAGCCTGGCTGACCTGCCGATCCCGCCCGACGATCCGCTCGGCGGCATCGGCGTCGGCGCGGTCGGCCAGCGCAACCAGGGCGTCGTCGAGCTGCGCCTGCACCGTCCGGCCGAGGGCGACCAGGCGGCCGTGGAGCTTGGTCAGCTCCTTGTCGAAGGCTGTCCGCATGCCGGTACCTTTCATCCGAACGCTCGCATTCATCAGCTGCCTGCCGTGCTCCTCCATGGAGGGGCGCCCTGGCAGGGAGGCAAGCGGTGGCTACCCGACCGGCGGGCGGACAAAACTCGGCGCAGGCCGCCGAGGCGACTGGTTGCGGCCGGTCAGCCCGCGGGAACCGGGCGCCTGGGCGCCGCGCTGAGCAGCTCGGCGTGCCTGGCTCGCACGCCCTCCATCAGCAGCCCGAGCCCGTACTCGAAGCCGGCGTCGCCAGCCGCCGGGCCCGGCCGGCCGACGCCGGCGATGGCCGCCCGGAGGTTGGGCAGGGCCGCGGCCTGCTCCAGCAGCCGGGTGTCGCGCTCGGGGTCGGCGGTCCTGGCCTCCTCGGCCTGGCGCTCAACGGCGCAGCCGATCACGTAGTTGCCGATCGACAGGATGACGCGCAGGGCCTCGGCGGGGGGGAACGCGACGGCGACCAGGCTGTCCAGCATCTCCTCGATGTCGGGCAGGCTGGCCTCAGTGGGCCGGTTGCCGGCGACCACCAGGGCGGCGTCGCGATGGGAGATGAGGGCCCGGAACTGGAGCCGGGCCCGCTCGGCCAGCCACTCCCACCAGGGCTGTCCCGGTGCCGGGGAGGTGGGGCGGCCGGCCCGGGCGACCAGGGCCTCGGCCATCAGGTCGAGCAGCTCGCGCTTGTTGCGGACGTGCCAGTAGAGGGTCGGTGCCGACACCCCCAGCTCGGTGGCCAGCCGGCGCAGGGTCAGGGCTTCCAGCCCGGCCTCGGCCAAGAGGTCGACGGCCCGCGTGACCACCTGCTCCTGGGTCAGGGCCACCGCCGCCTCCTCCCGCTTGCCGCTCTAACGGTGTTAGAGTAGCATCCCGAACAACGTTAGAGAAGTGAGGTGCCAATGGAGAACTCCGCGGCGGCCATTAGCATCCGGGGACTGGTCAAGCGCTTCAAGCAGGTCGAGGCCGTGGCCGGCATCGACCTGGACGTGCGGCCGGGGGAGACCTTCGGCTTCCTCGGGCCCAACGGTGCCGGAAAGTCGACCACCATCAAGATCCTCTGCACCCTGGCCGACGCCACCGAAGGCACGGCCCGGGTGGCCGGCTTCGACGTCGCCCGCGAACGCGACCAGGTCCGTCGCCACATCGGCCTGGTCTTCCAGGAGCCGACCCTGGACACCTACCTGACCGCCGAGCAGAACCTCAGGTTCCACGGCGAGCTGTACGGGGTCGACCGGGCCACCGCCGCCCAGCGCCGCCAGGAGGTCCTGACCATGGTCGACCTGTGGGAGCGGCGCGGCGACCTGGTCCAGACCTTCTCGGGCGGCATGCGGCGGCGGCTGGAGATCGCTCGGGGCCTGCTGCACTCGCCGCGGGTGCTGTTCCTGGACGAGCCCACCATCGGCCTCGACCCCCAGACCCGCGCCTCCATCTGGGACTACCTCAAGGAGCTGCACCGCCGCCAGGAGATCACCGTGTTCGTCACCACCCACTACATGGACGAGGCCGAGCACTGCGACCGCATCGCCATCGTCGACCAGGGCCGCATCGTCGCCCTGGACACCCCGGCCGCCCTCAAGTCCGGCATCGGCAAGGACCGGGTGCAGATCACCACCGACGACGACGCCCGGGCGATCGAGGAGCTGGCCACCCGCTTCGAGATCGAGGCGGCCGTCCACGAGGGGGCGGTGACCTTCGCCGTGGCTGACGGGGCGGCGTTCGTGCCCCGGCTGTTCGCCGGGCTGGACGTGCCCATCAACTCGGTCACCGTCACCCGGCCAAGCCTCGACGACGTCTTCCTGGCCTACACCGGCCGGACCATCCGCGACGCCGAGGCCGCCCGCCCGATGAGCCCGATGGCCTTCGCGGCCCGGGGGAGGTGAGCAGATGACCGCCCTCGACCCGACCCCGGTGGCGGCCGTGCGCGTGCCCGCGGCCGGCCTCCGCCACCAGGTCCGCGGGGCCGCCGTGGTCTGGCAGCGGGAGATGATCCGCTTCGGCCGCGACCGCTCCCGGATCGTCTCCTCGCTCGTCCAGCCGGTGCTGTTCCTGTTCGTGCTCGGTACCGGGCTGTCGTCGCTGATCGCCTCCAACGGCGACATCGACTTCCGGACCTTCCTGTTCCCGGGCGTGCTGGCCACCTCGGTGCTGTTCACGGCGGCGTTCTCGGGCATCTCCATGGTCTGGGACCGGGAGTTCGGCTTCCTCCGGGAGATGCTGGTCGCCCCCGTCGGCACCACCGCCATCCTCACCGGCAAGTGCCTGGGTGGGGCCACCGTGGCCACCCTCCAGAGCCTCATCATCCTGGCCCTCGCCCCGCTGGTCGGGGTTCCCTACAACCTGGTGATGATGGTCGAGCTGGTCGGGCTGCTGTTCCTGATGGCCTTCATGATCTGCGCCCTCGGGCTGTTCCTGTCCGCCCGGGTCACGCAGGTCCAGTCGGCCATGCCGCTGGTCCAGCTGACCCTCACCCCGCTGATGTTCCTCTCCGGATCGCTGTTCCCCCTCTCCAACCTGCCCGGCTGGCTGCACGTGGCCACCACCCTCAACCCGATGACCTACGCGGTGGAGCCGATCCGGTCGGTGGTGTTCGACCACCTGGACCTGACCCCGGCCGCCCAGGCGACCTTCAACCCCGGCATCACCTGGGCCGGCTGGCAGGTCCCGGTGCCGGTGCAGATCGCCATCGTGGTCGGTACCTGCCTGGTCCTGCTGGGCCTGGCCGTGGCCCGCTTCGCCCGCACCGAGTAGCCGCCGGATCGCTAGTCGACCAGGGCCTGGTAGACGAGCTGGCGCAGCTCGCTCCGCAGCGGGTAGGCGCTGGAGGGCATCAGCTGGGTGAGGAAGATGGCGGTCAGCCGCTCGGCCGGGTCGACCCAGAAGAAGGTGCTGGCGGCGCCGCCCCAGGCGAGCTCGCCGGGGCTGGAGAGGACCTTGTTGGCGACCGGGTCGAGCAGCACGGCCCAGCCAAGGCCGTAGCCGACCCCGTCGAAGGTGGTCTCGGCGAACAGGCGGCGCCCGAACGACTCCAGATCGGCCCCGCCGGGCAGGTGGTTGCGGGCCATGTAGGCCAGGGTCCGGCTGCCGAGCAGCCTGGCCCCGTCCAGCTCGCCCCCGCCGAGCAGGGCCTGGGTGAAGCGGTGGTAGTCGGCAGCGGTGGAGACCAGCCCGCCCCCGCCGGCCAGGCAGGCCGGCCGGCGCAGGGCCCGGCCGCCCAGCGTGTCGTCGCGGACCGGCCGCCCGCCCGGGCCGGCGCTGTAGAGGGCGGCCAGCTCGCCCGCGTCCGCCTCCTCCACCCAGAAGCCGGTGTCGGTCATGCCCAGCGGCCCGAAGATCCGCTCCTGGAAGAACCGGTCCAGCGGCTGCCCGCTGACCACCTCGACCACCCGGCCGAGGACGTCGCTGGCCACCGAGTAGTTCCACCCGCTGCCCGGCTCGAACAGCAGCGGCAGCCCGGCCCAGAGGTCGCAGCACTGGGCCAGGTCGTGGCCTTCTGGGGCCACCCACTCGAACCCGGCCGCCCGGTACATGGCGTCGACCGGGTGGGCGTGGTGGAACCCGTAGGTCAGGCCGGCGGTGTGGGTGAGCAGGTGCCAGAGCCGCACCGGCTGGGTGGCCGGCTCGGTCCGCGGGCCCGACGCCGGGCCGTCGCGGTAGACAGCCAGGTGCTCGAACGAGGGGATGAACCGGTGCACCGGGTCCTTGAGGGCGAACGCCCCCTCCTCGTACAGCTGCATGGCCGCCACCGCGGTGACCGGCTTGGTCATCGAGTAGATGCGGAAGCGGGTGCCGGCCTCGACCGGCAGGCCGGCCTCCAGGTCCCGCTGGCCGCAGGTGGCCAGGTGCACGACCTTGCCGTGCCGGCTGACCAGGACCAGCCAGCCGGGCAGGCGCCCGTCGTCGACATAGCGGGCGAAATGCCGGTCGATCCTGGCCAGCCGCCCGGCGTCGAACCCGGCCTCGCCCGCCTCGACCTCGACCTCGAGCCCCACCGGCCCTCCCATCGTGACCGCTCCAGCCATTACCTTACGGGCAGCCGCGATCAAGGAGGAGACTGCATGGACAAGGTGATGGTGGAGACCAGCCGTATCCGCACCCACTGCTTCGTCGCTGGGCCAGAGGACGGGGTGCCGGTGCTGCTGGTCCACGGCAACATCACCACCGGACGGTTCTGGCAGGACGTGGCCGACGGGTTCCCCGACGGCTACCGGCTGGTCGCGCCCGATCTGCGATCCTTTGGCCGGACCGAGCGCAAGCCGGTCGACGCCACCCGGGGCCTGCGTGACTGGAGCGACGACCTGCACGCCCTGGTCGAGGCGCTCGGCTGGGCCGGGTATGGGCGGCTCCACATCGCCGGCTGGTCCAACGGCGGCGGGGTGGTCCAGCAGTACGCCATCGACCACACCGAGGAGCTGGCCACCATCACCCTGATCGCGCCGCTGGCCCCCTACGGGTTCGGCGGCAGCAAGGACGTGCACGGGACGCCCTGCTGGGACGACTGGGCCGGAACGGGCGGGGGCACGGCCGCCCCCGACTTCGTGCGCCGCATGGCCGCCGGCGACACGTCCGAGGAGGAGCCGGTGTCCAGCCCCCGGGTGGTGATGCGGACCTTCTTCTGGTCGCCGGCCTACAAGGCCCCGGACGAGGACGAGCTGATGGACGAGGTGCTGCTCACCGCCGTCGGCGACACCGGCTACCCGGGGGACACCACCACCTCGCCGAACTGGCCGGGGGTGGCGCCGGGCCGCTCGGGGGTCAACAACGCCTTCGCCGGCAAGTGGTGCGACACCAGCGCCTTCGCCGACCTGGCGGTCAAGCCGCCCGTCCTGTGGCTGCGCGGCGACCAGGACCAGGTGATCTCGGACGAGTCGATGTTCGACTTCGGCACCCTCGGCAAGCTGGAGGCGGTCCCGGGCTGGCCGGGCATGGAGGTGTACCCGCCCCAGCCCCAGATCGCCCAGACCCGGGCCATGCTGGACCGCTACCAGGCCGGCGGCGGGTCAGTGCGCGAGCTGGTGTTCGAGGGCTGCGGCCACGGCCCCCTGATCGAGCGCTCGGCCGAGGTCCGCGAGCAGCTCCTGGCCCACATCAAGGGCACCCCCTAAGCCCCGGACGGCCGTTCCCGGTATACCCTCGGGCACGCCATGAAGGTGCTCGCCCGGTTCCCGAGCCCAGCCGGCGAACGGCCCACCAGCGGCCGGCCGGTCCTGGCGGCGACCGCGGTCGCCGCCGGCTGCCTGGTCGCGATCGGGCTGGCCGGCACCCTGAGCATGCGCCACTTCGGCGGCGTGCCGTTCTCGGTCCCGAGCTGGCCCTGGTACCACAGCTGGCCGTCGTACCTGTTCTGGCAGCCCGGCGTTGACCTCGGGGCGGCCCTGGTCGCCCTGCCGGTGGCCCTGGCCGCGGCGGCCGCCCTGGTCGCCCTGGCCCGCGCCGAGGGCGTGTCGCGGAGCCTGCGGCTGGGCGGGTCGCTGGCCGCCCTGGCCATCCTGGCCCTGGCCGTGGCCGCCCTGACCGGCGGGCCGGCCGCGTGGGCGGCGCCGCTGGCCTTTGTGGGGGAGTACCCGGGGGCGGTCGGCCAGGCCGGGCCGATCCCGGCCTTCATCGGCGAGTTCCCGTCCAGGGTGTCGGCCCTGCCCGACTTCGCCGCCCAGCACCCGCCGTTCGCGACCGTGTTCTACGTGCTGGTCGACCGGGTCTGGGCCGGCCTGGACGCGGCCGCGCTGGCCACCGTGGCCGCCGGCTGCCTTGGCCTGCTGGTCGCGGCCGGCCTGGCCCGCGACGAGCTCGGCGAGCAGGGGGAGCGGGTCGCGGTCGTCTGCTGGGCCCTGGCGCCGGTGACCGTCCTGTACGTGGCCACCTCGGCCGACGCCATGTGGGCGCCGGTGCTGGCCGGGGCGGCCCTGGCCGCCGACCGGGGCCTGCAGCGGCGCTCGATGGGGTGGACGGTGGCCGGCGGGGTGCTGCTCTGGCTGGCCTCCATGCTCAGCTTCGCGGCCGCCCTGGTCCTGCCGTTCCTGGCCGTGCGAGCCCTGGCCGTGCGGGCGGCCGCCGGCTGGGGCTGGGTGCTGCGCTGGGCGGCCGTCACCGGGGCGGTGGTGCTCGCCCTGGCCGGGCTGCTCATGATCACCACCGGCTACGACGTGCGGGCCGCGGTGGCGGCGGTCGACGACTTCTGGCGCCACGCTCCCGGGACCACCCAGCGGGTCTGGTGGGTGTGGATCTTCGGCGACCTGGTCGCCTTCGCCGCCATCCTCGGCTTCCCCCTGGCCGCGGCCCTGGTCACGCGGCTGGTCGCGGCGGTCCGGGAGCGGGCCTGGGGGTCGTTCGAGATGGCCACCGGGGCCGCCCTGCTGGCCGCCGCCTGCTGGGGCCACACCCGCGGCGAGGTCGAGCGGATGTGGCAGTTCCTGGTCCCGTTCGCGGTGGTGGTGGCCGTGCGCCAGCTGCTGCGCTGGCGGGCCAGCCTGCCGCTGGTGGCCGCCCTGCTGCTCGGTCAGGCCCTGGCCATCCAGGTGCTGTTCTACACCCGCTGGTGACCGTCAGCCGGCCTCGCCGGCCAGCTCGGCCACGGCGGCGCCGAACACCTCGGTGTGCCGGTCGACGTCGCCGGTGGTGGTGGCCGGGCACATCAGGGCCATGTTGTGGAACGGGGTCAGCAGGATGTCCCGGTTGTGCAGGTACAGGTGCAGGTAGTCGTCGAGCTGGTCGTCGCCGGCGGCGGCCGACTGGCCGCCGTTGACCGGGGCCGGGCTGGTGAACCGGTACTCGGCCCTGGCCCCCAGCTGCACCACCGACCAGGGCACACCGCAGCGGTCCAGCACCTCCTGGACGCCGTCGGTGAACCGGGTGGCCAGCCCGATCATGTGCTCGAACGCCCGGTCGGTGAGGACGTGGCCGAGGGTGGCCCGCATGGCCGCCACCGACAGGGCGTTGCCGGCCAGGGTGCCGCCGACCCCGCCGGTGTCGATCAGGTCGGCGTCGCGCCGGGCCGCGACCCGCCCGGCGACCTCGGCCGAGACGCCGTAGGCGCCGGCGGCGATCCCCCCGGCGATCGCCTTGCCCACGGTGACCAGGTCGGGCTCAAGGCCCCAGGCCAGGGTGCAGCCGCCCGGCCCGGCCGACAGCGTGTGGGTCTCGTCGTTGATGAGCAGGGTGCCGTGGCGGCGGGTCAGCTCGCGCACCCCCTCCAGGTAGCCGGGGGCGGGCAGGACGATGCCGATGTTGGTCAGGGCCGGCTCCATCAGCACACAGGCCACGTCGCCGTTGGCCAGCTCGCGGTCGAGAGCGTCAAGGTCGTTGAACTCGACCACCCGGGTGGTGGCGGCCGGGTCGACCGGGGCCCCGACGTTGCCCTCGCGCGAGGCCGCCCCGTCGGCGTCCAGGGTGATGAAGGCCTCGTCGACGGTGCCGTGGTAGCAGTAGTTGAAGACCAGGATCTTGGGCCGGTCAGTGACCAGCCGGGCCAGCCGGATGGCCCAGCGGTTGGCGTCGGTGGCGGTCAGGCTGAAACTCCACAGCGGCACCCCGAACCGGCGGGCCAGCTCGGCCCCGACCCAGGCCGCGTCCTCGGTGGGGAGCATGGCCGTGGCCCCGCCGGCCTCGGCGTAGCGCCGCTGCACGGCCGCCACCGTCGGCGCCGGCGAGTGGCCGGCCATGGCGGCGGTGTCGCCGAGGCACAGGTCGACATAGCGATGACCGTCCAGGTCGACAACGGTGGCCCCTCTGGCCTCGGCCAGGTACACCGGGAACCGCCCGGCCGCCTTGTTCATCCAGGTCATGGGGACGTTGCCGAGCAGGCTGGCCCCGGCCGCCCGGTAGGCGGCGCGGCTGCGCGGGTGCCGCTCAGCGAAGGTGTCGCGCTCGCGCCCGAGGAGCGCGGCGAGCCGTTCGCGGTCGATCACGGGCACCCTCCAGGAGCGACGACGGACGCCTCATCCTCTCATCGTCGTGGCCGTGGCAGAACGCCGGCCCCGCTCAGCCGCGGCGGGGGAGCGGCGCCCGGTCGAGGCTCTCACGGGTCCGCAGCAGCAGCCCCATGACCAGACGCTCGGTGACCGGGTCGGGCCCGACCAGCCGGTTGCAGTGGAGGTGCACGAAGCTGGCCGCCAGGTCGCGGAGGGGAGGGTCGCCCAAGGCGGCCAGCGCGGCCAGCCGCTCGGCGACCGGGGAGAGGGCGGCCCGTCGGTCGGCCAGGTGCCCCAGCGCCTCCCGCCCGCCTGGGACCGACGCGAGCCGTCGCGGGTCGGTGAGCAGCGGCCGCAGGACGACCTTGCGCCGGCGGTGCTCTGGTCCCGACGCCCGCCGCTCGGCCACCCGCCCGCCGCACCATTCCAGCCGCCGGCGCGGGTCGAGCCCGAGCGCGTCCAGCAGGTCGTCGGTGGTGACCACGGCAAGCCCAACCCGGTCCAGCCCCAGGCCCCCACGCAGGCAGCCGAGCAGGCCAGCCACACAGCGGCTGTCGGCCACGAACAGCTCCTCGGCGGCGGCCATCCCCTCCGGCCCGCCGTAGCGCTCCACCTCCCGCTCATAGGTGTCGATGGCGAACCGGTCGCACCGTCCGGCGGTGACCAGCCCACCCGCCCACTCGGACAACCGGGGCAGCAGCTTCCCGGTCAGTCGCCCCGGCTCCCCCCGGAACCGGAGCCGCAGATGCGGGTCCGGGTCGCCGTAGCGCAGGAAGAACCATCCCGAGGCCACCCCGTCCCCGACCGCCGCCTCGGCCAGGTCCCGGACCGGCCCGGCCAGCAGCTCGTCCTCGTCCTCCCGCGGCCCGTAGAGCTTGACGTACAGCCACTCGCTCCCCGGCGGCCGCAGCCGCATGTCCCGGGGGACGAGCGCGGCCGGGGCATGGGACAGCTGCCCGCTCCCGGATGTCGGCGGTAGCTGTGGCGCGGCGAGACGGAGCGGGACGACCAGCTCGGTCAGGTACCGGCCGCCCGGCCCCGGCAGCCAGGCGTCGCCCGGCCCGGGAACGGCCTCGTGCACCGTCACCGGCCGGCCAGCTCCCAGCTCGTCCCGGACCTGCCCCGCCTGCGCCGGGTCGTCCAGGTCGAGCAGCAGCCGCCGGTCGCCACCGCCAAGCTGCACATGTCGTGGGACCTTCCAGTCCTCGCGCCAGCGCCGGAGCGAGTCCGGGGTGGCACCCAGGACCGGGTCGAGGCGCCAGGATGCGGGTCGCAGGACAACCCGCCCAGCCTGGACCCGGGGAAGGACGGGGAACCCGGCCGCCGGTCCCCACGAGAACCCGCCGAGCTGGGGCCGCCCGTCCCGGCCGACCTCGGCCAGGAACCGGCAGACCGCGGGCGCCTCGGCGGCGTTGAGCATGTGACCGGCGGTCACCTCGATCTCCGACCCGGCCGCCGGCCACCACACCCGCAGCCGCCCGTCCCTGACCCCCACAACCAGCTCGTCGAGCGGCACCACCCGGTCGCCAGGCACCCCAGGGCTGGTGCCGACGACCACCTCGAAGCCGTGCTGGCCCGCCCGGACGGCCACATTGGCCTGCCGCAACCTCCTCGGCAGATAGACCAGCTCAGCCACGACCACCGAGGGTCGCGCCGCCCCGGCTCGGGCCAAGCCGGCGGCCCGCCCGGCGCCGGCCATTGGCATCTGGTCGGCCTCGGGCATCGCGATCCGCCCCGCCTCGGCCGTCGCCAGCAGGTCGGCGAACCTGCCCAGGTTGCGACCGGCCGGCGACACCCCGGCGCCGTGCCCGACGACGAGCGTGAACGCGCCCCCGTCAATCGCCGCCGCCGACGCGGCCGCGACCCCGACGTACAGCTCCAGCGACCTCGGCGCCGTCTCCGGGCCCGGGACCCAGGTGGCCAGCCGCCCGACCAGCTCGTCGTCGAGCTCCAGGACGGGCTGGCGGTCCCGTAGCGCCCGGCAGGCGAGGTCCAGCAGGAGCTGGTTCCGCCCGGCCGCCCCGGCCGGCCTCGCCACCCCCGTCGCCGCGCCCAGCGGACCGAGGCCGAAGCGTTGGTCGAGCAGCTCCAGCAGCGGCACCGTGCGGTCCGGGCCGTAGCGTCGCAGGAACGCCTGCCGGTACGCGGCCAGATACGGCGGCCCGTCCGGCAGCGGAGTCAGCCGCAGCAGCAGCTCGGCCGCTCCCGCCGCCGCCTCTCCCACCGCCGGGTGCAGCCCGGCGCCGCGCAGTTCGAGCCGGGCGTCAACCTGCAGCGGCGAACGGGCCCCGCCCGCCTCCAGCTGTCCGGCGAGACGCGCATGGCCAGCCTCCGCCTCGGCCGGCCCGAGCCGGTCCAGCGCGGCCGCCTCGGCAGCCAGCGCGGCAACTCGTGCACCCTGGTCTCGAGCTCGCACCGCCCCGCCGTCGGCGGCCCCGCCATCGAGCGGCCGGGTCGGTTGCGGACCATGGTCCTCGGCCCGGGCGGCGGCGGCGAGGCGGTCGGCCACCCAGCCGGCGGGGTCAGGGCTGGTCAGCGGCGGGCGCAGGTCGGTGAGGAGCAGGGTCGCCTGGCAGAGCTGGGCGATGAGCTGGTCGACCCGCTCCCGGGTCGCATTCGGGATGGCCGCCAGCAGCCTGGCCGCCAGGTCGGCGTACGGGATCGGGCGCCTGGCCGCGGCCAGCGCCTCGCGAACCGCCCCGGTCGCCCGCACCGAGGCGCTGTCGCCGGGAGCCGGGGGTCCGGCAGGGGCCCGTTCGGAGAGATGGATGCGGCCGCCCCGCTCGAACGCGGCGGTGTTGGCGAACAGGCCCAGGTGGCGGCGAACCTCCGGGTCGGCCTCCAGCTGGAGCACCAGCCGCAGCAGCCACTCCATGTCCAGCCGGGTCCGCGTCTGCGGTGGACCGG
>JASLIH010000153.1 GCA_030152105.1 Actinomycetes bacterium | reverse complement strand
CGGCCCTTGCGGGTGCCGCCCGGGGGGAGGCGGCGCTTCCGGATCGCCAGGGGACCGCTCCCGTTCGGTCGCCGCCGACGATGACAGCGTGAACGTACTGCGCTGTTCCCAAACGGAACATCAGGGGAACTACGGAGATGGGGATGCTGGTGGTTGTGGGACGGACTATCTGAAGTGCGTCCCGATATGGTCCGAATTGACTACCGAGGCGCCGAAGCGGGCCATCCCGCTGTGGGCTTTCGAAACCCCGCGGAAGGTGGTACACCGTGAGAGGCCAGATGTGCCTCGCCCCGAGGAGGGATGCCAGTGGCAATTCCACCGGACTCGGAAGTGGCCGAGGAGCCAGCGCCAGGCAGCGCCGAGCGCCTCTCCTACCTGGACGCGGGGGGCAGGCTCGCCTCCCGGGAGACGGCGCAGTTCGCGGTGGTCCGTGACTTCGACGACCGAGGCAACGTGATCTCGCTCATCACCGAGCGCCTGACGCACTGACCCAGTAACTAGTCGTGAAACCGGGGGACGGCCCCATGGCCGTCCCCCGTTGGCGTCTAGAATGCGGCTCGCCGGCCCCTGGACGCCCCCCAAGGAGGACCACCCCGTGCTCGTCGACGGCAAGCGACTGCTGATCACCGGGGTGCTGACGCCCGGGTCGATCGCCTATGCGGTGGCCCGCGAGGCCCTCGACAACGGGGCCGAGGTGGTGCTCACCGGGTTCGGCCGCACCCGTTCCCTGACCGAGCGGACGGCCCGGCGGCTGCCCCGCGAGGTCGACGTCCTCGAGCTCGACGTCAACAGGCCCGACGACGTCCGGGCGGTCAACGACGAGCTGGCCGGCCGCTGGGGCACGGTCGACGGCGTCCTCCACGCCATCGCCTTCGCCCCCGCCGACGCCCTCGGGGGCAACTTCCTCAACACCCCGTACGAGTCGGCCTCGACCGCCTTCCAGGTCTCGGCGTTCTCGCTCAAGGAGCTGACCGCGGGCCTGCTCCCGGTGCTCGAGAACCACCACGCCTCGGTGGTCACCCTCGACTTCGACGCCCGGGTCGCCTGGCCGGTCTACGACTGGATGGGCGTCTGCAAGGCGGCGCTGGAGTCGGTCACCCGCTACCTGGCCCGCGACCTGGGCGCCAAGCAGGTCCGGGTCAACGCCATCAGCGCCGGCCCGATCCGGACCATGGCCGCCAAGGGCATCCCCGGGTTCAGCCTGCTGGCCGACGCCTGGTCCAAGCGGGCCCCCCTCGGCTGGGACGTCGGCGACCCGACCGTCGTGGCCCGGGTCGCCCTGTGGCTGTTCTCCGACTGGTCGCGGGGTGTCTGCGGCGAGCTGATCCACGTCGACGGCGGCTTCCACGCGATGGGCACCGACCTGCTCTCCAAGGAGGAGCAGGCCAGGCTGGCGGCCGAGGACGGCTAAGGGAAGGATCCCCCTGGCCATGGCAGGGTCACAGGTTCTGGGGGGTCCTGGGGGGAGCGGGCCGCCCCCTCAGGGATCAGGCTCCGGACCGGTCATCTTCCTGGTCGCCGACGACGGGCGGATGCTGGACGCCCTCCAGGACGACCTGGAGCGGCGCTTCGGAGGCGGCTACCAGGTCCTGGCCGAACGCTCCCCCGCCGCCGTCGGGACCACCCTGGGGCGGCTGGCCGCCGGGCCCGACCCGGTCGCCCTGGTGATCGCGGCCAGGCGGATGAAGACCCAGGACGGGCTGGCCGTGCTCCAGCAGGCCCACGAGCTGCTCCCCTCCGCCAAGCGGGTGCTGCTGGAGCACCGCGGCGAGTGGACCTCGGGCGAACCGGTGGTCAGGGCCATGACCCTCGGCCAGGTCGACTACATCCTGTTCCGTCCCTGGCTGCCCATCGAGCAGTACCTGTACCTGCCGGTCAGCGAGTTCCTGGCCGCCTGGGAGAAGTCGCGCGCCCCCTCCACCGAGGCCATCCAGATCGTCGACCGGCGCTGGTCGGCGCGCTCCCATGAGCTGCGCGACGCCCTGGCCAGGGTCGGCATCCCCTACGGCTTCTACCCCGACGACTCGCCCGACGGCCGGCGCCTGCTCTCCCAGGCCGGCGAGGACGGCAGCCGCCTGCCGGTGGTGCTGTTCCGCCGCGGCCTGGTCATGGTCGACCCGACCCACGCCGAGCTCAGCGCCGCCCTGGGCATGCGGACCAGCCCGGCCCCCGGCGGGTGCGACGTCCTGATCGTCGGGGCCGGGCCGGCCGGCCTGGCCGCGGCCGTGTACGCCGCCTCCGAGGGCTACGCCGTCCAGGTCCTGGAGCGGGCCGTGCCCGGAGGCCAGGCCGGGACCAGCTCCAACATCCGCAACTACCTGGGGTTCCCCTACGGGGTGAGCGGCGACGAGCTGACCCAGCGGGCCTTCCAGCAGGCCTGGCTGTTCGGGGCCGACCTGATCCTGGCCCAGGCCGCGACCGGCCTCCGGGCGAGGGGGACCGACCGGGTGGTCCGCCTCTCGGGCGGTGCCGAGGTCACCAGCAGGGCGGTGATCCTGGCCACCGGGGTGGCCTGGCGCCGGCTGGGCGTGCCCGCCCTGGAGGCACTGAACGGCGCCGGCGTCTTCTACGGGGCCGCCGGCAGCGAGGCCCGGGCCATGCGGGGCGAGGACGTGTTCGTCATCGGGGCGGGCAACTCGGCCGGGCAGGCCGCCATCCACCTGGCCAGCTACGCCGGCTCGGTGACGATCGTCACCATCGACGAGCGGCTGGGCGCGTTCATGTCCGACTACCTGGTCCAGGAGGTCCAGGCGACCCCGAACATCACCGTGGTCCTGCACACCGAGGTGGTCGACGGCCACGGCCGCCAGCGTCTGGAGGGCCTGACCCTTCGAGACCGGCAGAAGGGCTCGACCAGGACCGTCCCCGCCTTCGCGGTATTCGTCCTGATCGGCGCCGAGCCGCGCACCGACTGGCTGGACGGGGTGGTGGAGCGCGACGAGCGCGGCTACGTGCTGACCGGCCGCGACCTGCAGCGCGACGGCCCGCTCCCGGGGGGCTGGCCGCTGGGGCGCCCGCCCCTGTCGCTGGAGACCAGCCTGCCCGGCGTGTTCGCCGCCGGCGACGTCCGCTACCGGTCGGTCAAGCGGGTCGCCTCGGCCGTCGGCGAGGGCTCGATCGCCGTCCAGCTGGTCCACGAGTACCTGGCCGACCGCCAGGAACGGGCTGGCGGGTAGGCGATGGCGACGGACAGCGGCTTCATGGCCGCGGTGTGGGCCCTGGCCCGGCGGGTGCCGGCCGGCCGGGCCACCACCTATGGCGCTCTCGCCGAGGCCCACTACGGAGTGGCCAGAGGGGCGAGGGGGGTCGGCCAGGCGATGGCCCGCTGCCCGGGGGATGTGCCCTGGTGGCGGGTGGTCCACGCCGACGGGACCATGAAGGGCACCGCCGGGGCCGACGAGCAGCGGGCCCGGCTGGCCGAGGAGGGTGTGCCCCTGACCGGGGACGGCCGGGTCGACTGGGCCGGGGCCGGCGGGCCCTGGTCGCCCTAGCGCCGCGATCGTGGGGGAAACGGCCCACCTTCCGGCGAGCGGCGTGATATGGTCGCCGTTGGCGGTGTTGAGGCGCTCCCGGCCTCTGCCCACTCACCTCGGATGCACTTTCTTCCGAGAACCCCTGGTAGACGGGAATAGGTTTTGCGAACATGGTTGTTGGCAAAACTGTAGGTGACGTATGTACCCCCGACGATGTGCGTGCTGTCGCAAGGAGTGCGATGAAGGACCAGGACCAGCTGCTCGACCTCCAGACGACGGACTCGTTCCGTCTTTATCTGGATGAGGTCGGTCGGCACCCGCTGCTTACCAAGGAGGACGAGATTGAGCTGTCCCAGGCCTATGAGGCCGGCCTGGACGCCCAGCTCAAGCTCGCCGACACCAGCCCTGACGACCCGGCCCGACCCGACCTGGAGATTGTCGCCGACCACGGCGAATGG
>JASLIH010000079.1 GCA_030152105.1 Actinomycetes bacterium | reverse complement strand
CCACGCTGCAGGGCGACCAGACTGTGTGGCCAACGCCACCCAGCGCAACTGCACGCCAGCCGCGGTCTGAGCGGAGGATGGACAGTTAGCTCCTAGACAGGGGTGGTTCGACGACGAGATTCGCATCTCTCTGTTTCCCGGCCGCCTCCGAACCACAGCAATCGGACGACGGCGTCCGAGGTGAGGTGGCACAGTGGAAACGACCCACGGGACGACCGCGCAATGCCGCAGCGACCCCCTTCGGTCAGGTCCTCGACAGGCTCCTCGACCATCGAACCAGGCCGACGCAGTTCGGTCGGCCTGGTTGTCAGGGCTCCTCGGCGATCGCTCCGGCGTGACGTGGGTCAGGCCGTGACGGCCGGTTTGCGGTTCTGGCGCGGGCGGCGCTTACGCGGGGTACTGTCCGCCGCAAGCGTGGCCCCGGGCTTGCGGCCACGCTTCTTCAGCGTCTTGCCCACCCCCGCCAACTTCAGGTCCCGGTAGTTCTTCTCAGAGATGTCGAGCTGCTGGGTCGAGCCGTCGGGGTGGCGGATCGACAGCTGATAGGCCTGACCGGCGGGGATCTCGGACTGGTCGAGATCCGACACATACATGGTGATCGTCTTGGTGCCCACCGGGACTCCTTTCTCGGCCGATCGGCAACTGGCAGCCGAGCGGGGCCATTTCGGTCCTGTTAACCACAGCAGTATGGCAAACGATAGCACCCCGGAATCTCCATCGGGCTTCTCTTGGCACCAATAGCCCACCAGGAGCGTCCGCCCACGTCCTGCCGGTGCCGCAGGCCGACCAACGCGGCCGCGCGGCATCCGGCCGAGCCGGGCCGACAGTGTTGGGCGGTCGCCCGTGGCGACCTTCCGTTTGGGTCGAAGGGTCACAGCTCCCACTGGGAAGCCCAGCGTCGCCGCCGTCGCCTGATGAAGGTCAAGGACCCGGCAGTAGAGACGCTCGTTGAGACGACGGTCGGCCATGCCTTCGAGGCTGGCTGCGGGGATTCAAGCTCCATGCCGGTGAGGCCAGCGCAGTGCGGCCTCAGACGGCTTGGAGGGCGCGCATTAGGTCGACAAGCCCATGGCCCTGGAACTCCGCGGTCCTGCCCAGGGAGGTCGCGTTCTCAAGGAAGATCCGCTTGGTATCGTCGGGTCGGCCGATGAACTCCTGGTGGACCGAGAGGAACGCCGCAACCGCGCCCGAGACATGGGCGCAGGCCATTGCCGTGCCGCTGTCGGCCAGGTAGGTGACGTGGCCGGCGGGCGGCCGCGCGTTGCCGTAGACCCGTTTGAGGGCGCGGCTGGACGCGCAGGAGGCGATCCGCTCCCCCGGGGCCACCAGGTCGGGCTTGGGTCGACCGTCGGCCGTCGGTCCTTTGGAGGAGAACCATGACACCCCATAGGTATGGGGCTGGTCGCGGTGTGTGGACCCGACGGTGATAGCCCGCTCGGCGTTGCCAGGGTCGTTGATGGTGATCGGCAGCCCGGTGTTCAGAAGACTGCCCGCCATCGCAGCTACCGACCCGAATCCGCTGTTGCCCGCGGCCACCACCACCACGACTCCGGAACGGACCAGCCGGTCGACCTCGACGCAGAGTGGGCTCTGGCCGCAGGCGAACCACTCCTGGTCATACGGATAGGAGAGGCTCAGGTTGACGCCATGGACCCGGAGCCGCTTGCCGCCCCCGTTCAGGTCCTCGTGGACGTACTGCAGCGCCCGCATCAACGCGGAGGACGCGCTTCGGCCGTTGGCGTCCAGCACCTTGAGGCTGACCAGCTTGCAGCGAGGCGCGACCCCGCTGATCTCCTCAGGCTGCACCGAGCCGCTCGAGACCTCCATCACCCCGCGGCTCAGCGGGTCCTGCACCTGGGTGGCGACGTTGAGTTTCCTGCCCTTGGGCAGCACCGCCGGCAGGCCGCCGGCGATGATCCCGGCGATGTGGCTGCCGTGCCCGAAAGCGTCGGTGAGCGCAGCCCTTGGCCCCTGGTCGTTACCGCCGGTGAAGTCGCGGTGCAGCTCGGCGACGTCGCCACCGAGGGTGTCGTGGGTCCGGAAGTGGAGGTGGTGGCCGTCGATGCCGGAGTCCACCACCGCCCAGGTGATGCCCTCGCCGAAGGCGTCGTAGGAGCGTCGGGCCGCGTCGGCCTTCACCGTGCTGATCGACCGGTAGACCATCAGCGCCACATCGCCTTTACGGGGAAGTCGGGCCAAACGCGGACGATCGCCCGCTGCTCCACGGGCCCGGCTGCCAGGTCGGCCGCGACCAGGCGGCGGAGCTCGTCGATGCTGGCCATGCAATGGTCGTAGTGGCCGCCGACGCCGACCGGATCGCCGCCGCCGCGGCCGCCGGCCACCTCCCGGTACAGCTCGTGGAACTGCCGGGCAGCGCCCGCCCGGCCCCCCGCATGCTGGTCGTTCAGCTCCACCACCACCGGCAGCGGGGTCCGGTCGTCCTCCGCCATCCCGAGCCGCTGGCGCGTCCCTGGGTCGAGCACAGCGTGCAGGACGCTGTCGACCACGGCCTCCTCGTGGGGCCCCGTGGGTCGTTGGGGCACTGCCATTGCTCTCCTCCTAGACGAGCTGGATGGCCCGCATCAAGTTGACGAGGCCGTGGCCCTCGAAGTACCGGTCACGGCCGAGGGGCGTGGCCGACTCGAGGAGGATGCGTTTGACCTCCTCTGGCCGGCCGATGAACTCCCGGCGGATCGACAACAGCCCGGCGGCCACGCCCGAGACGTGCGGGGCCGCCATACTCGTCCCGCTATCGTCGATGTAGCAGGCAAGGGGTGCCGGTGAGGTCGCGGGCTCGCCGAAGACCTGGTCGACCCGCCGCCGGAGCCTCCCGGCCGCGCAGGACGTGATCCGCTCCCCCGGCGCTAGCAGGTCCGGCTTGAGGCGACCGTCGCCGGTCGGGCCCTTGGAGGAGAACCACGAGACCCCGTAGACGTGGGGCATGTCCCGGTGGGTGGAGCCGACCGTGATCGCCTCGGCCGCGTTGCCCGGGTCGTTGATGGTCGACAGCAGGGTTCCCTCCCGCTGCCCGAACAACCCGGTGACCGTGCCGTGCCCGGTGTTGCCGGCAGCCGTCACGGCGACCACCCCGGACCGGACCAGCCGGTTGACCTCCACACAGATCGGCGTCTGGCCGCACGCGAACGCTTTGGCGTTGAAGTCATACCCAAGGCTCAGGTTCACCCCGTGGACGACGAGCTTGCGGCCGTCATGGTTCAGGTCCTCGCGGACGTAGCGCAGCGCACGGATCACGTCGCTTGACCGTCCTGTCCCCTGCTCGTTGAGCACCTTCAGGCTGACCAGCCGGCAGCGCCGAGCGATGCCGTCGAGACGGCTCGGATCGGACACCTCCCGCCGCTCCAGCTGCTCCAGCTCGCGGGTCTTCACCAGCTCGGCGTCCCGGTCGCGGAGACGGGCCAGGTCGAACACCTCGGCATCCGTCCCAAGGACCGCCGGAAGCGAGACGTTCTCGGCCACCCGAAGCTCGACCCGGCGGTCGCCGCCGGACGGCAGCCCGCCGGCGATGATGCCTGCCACGTGGCTGCCGTGGCCGTAGACGTCGGTCAGCGGGTCGCCCTGAGCGCCTGACGCCGGGTCCACGGTGAAGTCCCGATGCAGACCGCCGACCTCAGCCCCCAGCGTTGAGTAGGTCTGGAAGTGCGGATGCTCGGCATCGATGCCGGAGTCGAGGACCGCCCACACAATGTCGCGCCCGTCGGCGTTGAACAGCCGCCGGGCCGCCTCGGCCTTGACCGTCCGCGAGGATCGGTCGATAAGCCGCCTGACCAGATAGTCCATCCAGATGCGGTGGACTGCGTGCTCGTCGGGACCGAGCGAGCGGTCGAGCCCGACCAGGATGCGTGCCTGGTCGACGCTCAGGTCGCAGCGCCAGAATCCCCTGGCGACCTCGAGAGGCTGTCGGCGGAGGGTGGCCTCGGCGGCGACCAGGCGGCCGTAGAGCTCGACGAAGCGTTCCTCGGCACCTAGCAGCCCTCGCGCATGGCGGAAATTCAGCTCGACGATCACCGGTCCGGGCTGGTCCTCCCGCTCGGACAGCCCGTTGGCCAGCCGGCGTACCGGGTCGAGCAACTCGGCATCGATCACCACTCGTTGGACAAGCGGCGGATCGGCCGATGGATCGGGCTGGTTGGCCGCCAAAGCACCTCCTCAGAACAATGCACCGGGACTGTGAGGAGCGTCCACCTCCAGGACTGGGTCGCGCAACGCCCCACGTCGAGAGAAGCCGATCGCCCGGGTAGGCAGTGGCCTTCGACCAGCACGCTTCTGACTGGTGGACGGATCTTCCCGGCACTCGGGCTGGCCGGGTACTTCCTGCGCCGCCGCCAAGCTGGACCAACGCCATCCACCAGGCCGCGCGGAGTCGCTGAGGTGTTTGACACTTGAACGGCCTGGTTGGCGGAGGCCTGAGGCGCGACTGGGTGTACTCAGTACGCCCAGGGAGGTCGAGCCTCATTGCCAGCGGTACCCGAGAAGCTGTGGGTGGGCGGTCGAAGCCACAGCGAGACCTCTGGACAGTCCAGTCGAGACCTCGCCACCCTGAGCCGGGTCGGGCGAGCTGGCGACCACGGCGGGGACCGATGCGGCGAAGCGGGACGCGAAGCACGGCGTCCCGCTTCGTCGTGTCCGTGCTGTTGAAGTTCGCAGTGAGGAGTTTCTCTACACCCTCAAGCCCGGCCAGCGGGCGGCAAGCGTGCCGGCATGTCGCCAAAGCTTTAGT
>JASLIH010000219.1 GCA_030152105.1 Actinomycetes bacterium | reverse complement strand
GGTCTCGAGGCGGAGGACCAGGACCTCGCCCAGGTCGGTGAGCAGCTGGAGCCGGGCCCGGTCGGTCACCGGGAGCAGCGCGATGGCCCGCTCGAGGAGGTTGGCGGCGGCCGGCAGGTCGCCCCGGCCGGTGGCCGTGTGCCCGGCCTCGGCCAGCTGGGCGGCGGCCGCGGCCGCGACCCGGCGGCCGTGGTCGTCGGCCGGGCCGAGCTCGGTCAGGAACCGGTAGGCCCGCTCCAGGTGCCAGCCGAGCACCTCCCCGACCTCGCCGCCGCGGGCCGCGAACGCCTCGGCCAGCCAGTCGGCGTAGCGCTCGTGGAGCTCGGCCCGGGTCTGCTTGGGCAGCGAGTCGTAGGCGGCGTCGCGGACCAGTTGGTGGCGGAACTGGAAGCCGTCGCGGCCCCCGAGGGGCGCCGGCGCCGGGCGCAGCAGCTCCTTGCGGACCAGGGCCAGCAGGTGGCCGTCGGCCTCGGCCCGGGCCGGCTCCGGGGTGAGGGCGAGCACCGCCGCCCGGTCGAAGGCCTGGCCCATCACCGAGGCCCGGTCCAGCAGGGCCCGCTCCTCGCCGGCCAGCCGGTCGAGACGGGCCGCCAGCAGCGCCTGGATGCTCGGCGGGGTGGCCGCGGCGGCCAGGTCGTTGGCCACCCACCGCTGGCCGTCGCGCTGCAGCCGGCCTTCCTCGATCAGCATGGCCAGCAGCTCCTCCAGGAACAGCGGGTTGCCCTCGGCCGTCCTGGTGATGCGGTCGGTGGCGTCGGCTGGCAGGGTCGCCTCGCCGGCCAGGTGCTCGAGCAGGGTGGCCGACTCCTCGGCGGCCAGCGGCTCCAGCAGCATGCTGCTGGCGTTGAGCCGCCCGCCCGACCAGCCGGGCCGCTGCTCCAGCAGCTCCGGCCGGGCCACCGCGACCAGCAGGATGGGCGCCTCCCTGGCCAGCGCGACCACCTGCTCGACCAGGTCGAGCAGGGCCGGCTGGGCCCAGTGGAGGTCGTCGATCACCACCACCAGCGGGTCCCGCTCGGCCAGCACCTCGAGGAACCGGCGCACCGCCCAGACCGCGTCCTCAGAGGTCACCGGGTCCGCCCGCAGCCCGATCAGTCTGCCCAGCCGGTCGGCCACCCGCTCGGCTTCCCGATCCGCCGGGGCACCCAGTTGGGGTTCCCCGGACCCCTCCCGACCCACCGGGGCACCCCGTTGGGGTTCCCCGGGCCCCTCCGGGTTGTCGAGCAGCTCGACCAGCTTGGCCTCGGCCTGGTCGGGCGAGTCGGCGGTCTTGATCTCGGCCGCCCGGCGGACGATCTCGGCCACCGGCCAGAAGCTGCTCCCCTCGGCGTCCGGGGAGCACTGGCCGTACAGCACCGTGGCGGCGTCGTCGAGGGCGTCGACGGCGGCCGCGACCAGGCGCGACTTGCCGACCCCGGCCGGCCCCAGCACGGTCAGCAGGTGGCAGGTCGAGGTGCTGACGGCCCGCTGGAACACCCAGTCGAACAGCTGCAGCTCGGCCAGCCGGCCCACCAGCGGGTTGTCCGAGCGCCGGGCGTGCCCGAGGGCGTCCGGGGACACGTCCACCAGCCGCCAGGCACCCCCGTCCACCGGGGGCCTAGCCTTGAGGCCCCCGGACCCCCCGTCCACCTCGGCCGCGACCAGGGCGTCGCGGGAGAGGTGCCAGGTCCGGCGGTCGAGCAGGACCTCCCCGGGCCCGGCGGCCGCCTGGAGCCGGGTGGCCAGGTTGACGGCCTCCCCGATGACCAGCGGGTCGCCGCCCGCCTCCTCGACCATCACCTCGCCGGTGCTGACCCCGATGCGGACCTCGAGCGCCGGGCCGCCCTCGGGGTCGAGCTCGGCGACCGCGTCCTGCATGGCCGCGGCCGCCCTGACCGCCCGCAGGGCGTCGTCCTCGCGGACCACCGGGACTCCGAAGACGGCCACCACCGCGTCCCCGATGAACTTCTGCACCAGCCCGTGGTGGCGCTCCAGCACCGCCCTGGTCCGCTCGAAGTAGCGGGCCATGACCCGGCCAAGCGACTCCGGGTCGAGGCGCTCCCCAAGCGCCGTCGAGCCGGTGACGTCGCAGACGACCACGGTGACCACCTTGCGAGCCCCGCGCCGCTGCTCGGAGGCCAGGGGCGCACCACAGTTGAGGCAGAACCGGGCCCGCTCCGGGTTCTGCTCGCCGCAGCTGGCGCAGGTCAGCATCGTCCCCCCACGCCCGCTCAGCCCTCGTCCCGACGCCGCCGGGCCACCTCGGCCAAGGCGGCCCGATCGACCCGGTCGCCGGGCACGACCGCCACCCGGCAGCGGGTCACCGCCCGCAGAGTGGCCGTGCGCAGGCCCCCCTCCAGCAGGGCCATCTCGCCAAGGATGGCCCCGGGACCGACCTCGGCCACCGCCTGGCCGTCCTGCTCGACGGCCAGGACCCCGTCGAAGAGGAGATAGAGCTCGTCCCCGGGCTCGCCCTGGGAGACAAGGACCTCGCCGGTGCGCAGCCGCTGGAACGGCGGGTTGGAGCCGATGATGATGGCCGACAGCTCCCGCTCCAGCTCGGTCTCGACGGCCGTGACCACCGTCGGCGACTCCTCGTCGCCCCAGGGGTTCTTCTCGCCGAAGGACTCCCGGTACCAGGTGTCGAAGTCGATCAGGCCGGTCTTGGCCTGGAGGGTGCCGTCGTGGCCGTAGATCCAGTGCCGCGGGAACGAGCTGGCCCCGATCACCTCGAAGCTGGCGGTGCCGTCGGCGCGGACCGACAGGGCCAGCGTCGACCACACCACCGGCCCGGAGACCTGGAGGTAGGGCCGCCGCCGGACCCGCCGGGGCGACGGCATGCCCGGCTGGCCGCCGGCCGTCTGGGTGAACCGCACGACCCCGTCGCCGACCTCCGGCTCCCCGCGCAGGTCGGGGAAGCTGACCCCGCAGAAGGTCAGGCCGATGCCGGCCAGCCGCATGCGGGTGTGGCCCATGTGTCCCCGGCCGAGGTGCCCGTACCCGGTGACCCGGCCGTTGTCGTCGACCTCGATCCAGGCCCGGAGCTCGTTGGCGAAGCGGATGGCGCTGGCCTCGAGGAGGCCCTCCAGGTCGTCGAGCCGGTCGGGGGGCGGCAGGTCGTAGTGGGCGACGCCCAGCTCGAAGGGCAGCTTCACCATCCCCTCGATGGCCTCCCTGGGGATCCACGACACCGAGGTCACTGACGACTCGATCCGCACGCGAGCAGCACCTCTTCCCGGTTGGGCCGTCGGACCATGGCGCATCCATGATGCACGGTCCGCCGCGGCGGCGGGGTCGGGTCGCCGCCGGGGCGTAGGATCCTGGTCATGGTGCCGAACCCGCCCACGCCGTCCGATACCGCCGTGGCGGTGGTCCTGGTGACCTTCCAGAGCGCGCGCGACCTGGCGATGTGCCTCGGCTCGCTGGAGCGGGCGGCCGCGCCGCACCCGCTGGAGGTGGTGGTGGTCGACAACGCCTCCACCGACGCCAGCCTCGAGATCGCCCGCGGCTACGGCGCCAAGGTGCTGGAGAACCACACCAACCAGGGCCTGTCGCGGGCCATCAACACCGGGGTGGCGGCCACGGGCGCGCCCTGGCTGCTGATCGTCAACCCCGACACCTGGCTGTCGCCCGGGTCGGTGCGCCGGCTGCTGGCCACCGCCACCTCGGACCAGCGGATCGGCTGTGTCGGCCCGCACCTGGCCAACCCCGACGGCTCCGACTACCCGACCGGGCGCCGGTTCCCGTCGCTGCTGATCGGCGCCTTGCACGCCGCCCTGGCCCCGGTCTGGCCCGACAACCCGGCCACCCGCCGCTACCACATGGTCGGGGTCGACCGGAGCCGGCCGCTGGACGTCGACTGGGTCTCGGGGGCCTGCATGCTGGTCCGCCGCCGGGCCTTCGAGGAGATCGGCGGGTTCGACCCCGGCTACTTCATGTACTTCGAGGAGATGGACGCCTGCCTGCGGCTGCACCGGGCCGGCTGGCGGGTCGTGTTCGACCCGGTGGCCGAGGTCAAGCACGTGGTCGGCGGGTCGACCCGCAGCGCCCCCTACCGCAAGGTCGTTCACCACCACAAGAGCGCCCTGCGCTTCTACTGCCGCCGCTACGCCCGCGACCCCCGCCTGGTCATGGCCCCCCTGGTCGCCGGGTTCCTGACGGTCCGCGGGGTCGCCTCCCTGGCCCGGACCGCCGTCGTCCAGCGGCGCGAGGCCGGCCGCGAGCACCCCCTGGCCGGACCCGCGCCCGACGAGCTGGGCCGCCCCCAGGCGTAGCCGCGACCCGCCCGCTACGCCCCCGGCGGCAGCGCGCCCACCGGCCGTGCCGCGACCGGCGTAGCTCCAGAGCCGCCCTGTGGCCGACGCCGCCGGCCCCCTCCCGGCAGCACGATGACCGTGTCAGCACCGCCACGACACGGAGGCACCAAGATGACTACCCAGGCGTATGCGCCGGCCCTCGACCCGGACCGGCCCCGGGAGCCCAGGGTCCTGCGGCCGGTCGACGTCGACGCCGCCGCCGACGCGGCCCGGATGCTGGTCGCCCTGCACGAGCGGGTCGAGCGCCAGTTCGAGGCCTACGAGGCGGCCGAGGGCAGCCACACCGTCCGCTCCCGGGCCGTTGCCGCCGTGGCCACGGCCCTGGCCACCCACGTGGCCGTCGAGGACGAGCTGCTCTATCCGGCGCTGGCCGCCCACACCGGCCGCCACGACGCCGAGATCGAGCGCCAGCTCCAGCAGGACCACCTGCTCGACCTGGTCATGGTCGAGCTGGGCGGCATGCTCCCGGCCGACCGGGGCTACGACGGCAAGGTCCGGGTCCTGATGCAGGTGTTCCGCCAGCATGCCCGCGACGCCGAGGCCCTGCTCCTGCCCGAGCTGCGGCGCCGGCTGGGCCCGGCCGAGCGGGAGCTGCTCGGCCGCCAGATCCTGGAGCGGGTCGGCCAGCTCGAGGGCCGGCCCCGGTGGGGGTGGTGAGCGCCATGCGCCGGCTCCCCCTCCTACTGCTCGCACCCCTGGCCCTGGCCGCCGCCCTCGTGCTGGCCGGCTGCGGCGACGACGGCGGTGGCGACGGCACCGGGGTGGCCGCGGCCGCCCCGGTGCCCGGGGTCACCCGGGTCGCGGCCAAGGACACCAAGTTCACGCCCCCCGCAATCCAGGTGCCGGCGGGCACGACCGTCACCTGGGCGTTCGAGGACGGGCTGGTCCCCCACGACGTCACCGGCGACGGCTGGCGGTCCGGCGACCCCCAGCGCAAGGGGACCTTCGCCCACACCTTCGACCGGCCTGGCACCTACCCCTACCGCTGCACCGTGCACGACGGCATGAACGGCCGGGTGGTCGTCACCGGCGCATGAGACGCGACCCGGCCGCGCCGTGAGCGGCCGGTTAGCGGGTCCCCCGAGGATTGCCGAGGCCCCGACCCGCACCACCGAGGACGGCCAGCATGCGACGGACCCACCCGCCCCCGGCCCCGCAGACCAGGGCGCCGATCGCCACCCTACCCAGTCAGCTCCAGCCCCTGTGGGCGCTGGCGGTGGCCATCGCCGAGTCGGCGGCCGAGATCGCCGCCACCCGCCCCATCCCCAGCTGGCGGGCCGGCGCCTACCTGTACGCCGCCGCCGACCAGGCCTGGGGCGACGACGGCGGCGGCGGCCAGGCCGGCTGGCGTTCCGACCGCAGCGGGTCGGGCGGCGAGTTCCGCTTCGCCGTCCTCCTCGCCGAGGCCGCCACCGCCCGCTTCATCTCCGGCGACGGCTACCTCAGCAACCGCCAGCTCGCCACCGACCTCCGCCACGGCGCCGCCTGGCTGGCCACCGGCGCCCTCCTCCCCCACCCAGGCCCCTGACCCACCACGCTCCCAGGGTCTTCAGCTGATCTCGGTGTCGAGGAACTCGCCGACCATCGACGCCAGCCAGTCGGTCCGCTGCACCAGGGTGATGTGGGTGGTGCCGGGGAGCACGGCCAGGCGCGAGCGGGGCAGGCCGGCCACGTCGCCGATCACCCCGCCCCCGAGCAGGCGGAAGCTCTCCACGGCGTGCTCGGGCTGGACGATGTCGGAGTCGCCGATGATCAGCATGGTCGGGCAGGTCAGGCCCCGCACGTCCTCGGCCGTCCATCGGGGCACGTCGGTGTCCATCTGCTTGATCTTCTCGATCAGCTTCGGCCAGTCGCCCGGGTTGGGGGCGACCCTGGCGTAGTCCTGCTCGAACGGGGTGCCGGCCAGGTGCTCGGGCTTCAGCTGCGCGATCCCGTCCAGCAGCCCGGGATGGAGCCCCTCGAGCCGGTAGCTGAACGAGGCCAGCACCAGCTTGCCGACCAGCTCGGGGTGGTCGAGCGCCAGCTGGAAGGCGACGGCCGACCCGGAGCTGTAGCCGAAGAGGTCGGCCTGGCCGATCCCCAGGTGGCGCAGGAGCGCCGCGGTGTCGTCGGCCCAGCTCCGGATGCTCAGGGGCCGGTCGATGTCGGCGGTGTGGCCGTGGGCCTGCTGCTCGACGCCGACGACCTGGCGGCCCTTGGCCAGCGAGGGGATGATCCCGCCGAAGTCGACGCCGATGGTGGACAGGTTCCCGTGGAGCAGGACCAGCGGCCGTCCGCTGCCGTGGACCTCGTAGTACATCTGGAGGCCGTTCACCGGGGCGTAGCCGCTGTCGCCGGCCGAGATGGTGGGGTCGGTCATGACACTGGCCTCCTTGCCATGTCGTCAGCTTGCGTCGAACACCCGGCTGAGCCAGGCCTGCCAGGCCCGCTCGGCCTCCTCGGGGTCCACGTCGGAGAAGAGATGGTGCCCGAGGGCAACCGAACCGTCGAACCCACGGATGAACCGGTACAGCCCGTCGTCGGTGCGGATGCCGAGGGCCACGGGGGACACGTAGTCGACCACGCC
>JASLIH010000608.1 GCA_030152105.1 Actinomycetes bacterium | reverse complement strand
GCTCGTCGGCTGGTGCATCAGCTGCTCGGCAGCCACATCTCCTCGCCGGGGTAGTGCCGGCGGGTTTCGTTGCCCTGGGCCCACCGCTTCGCGTCGGCGCGCTCGGCGCGCGCCTTCTGCTCGGCGAGGTCGCGCGCCATCCGCTCGGCCGCGTCGGCCGACATCGGGGCGTGCTGGGCCTGCGGTGCCGGCTTGGCCTGGGCGGCGGGCGCCGCCTTCGCGGGCTCGGCCGCCGTCTCGGTGCCACACGCGGTGGCGGCGAGAGCGAGGGCGGCGAACGTCGCGGCGAGGCCGGCTCGGGCGGTGTGCTTCATGGTGCTGGTCATCTGCTCTTCCTGTCGTGTGAGGCCCCGAGGCCGGTTGTGGGGTGTGGGTGGTTCTTCCTGCAGACCCGTGGGAAGCCGTCCGGATACACCGGATCCGGCGCGCCGGTCAGGGCAGCAGGTCCGGGAACTTGTACGAGCCCGGACGGGCCGCGGTCGGTGCCTGCTGGGCCGTGGCGCTGCAGGCGGTCCCACGCTGGGTGGGGTGACCCTCGGACCGGCACTGGGTGTCGGCGTGGAACGAGCCGGGCGGGTGCTCAGCCGTGTCGTTGTCCTGCGCCCAGCGCTTGGCCTCGGCCCGCTCGGCTCGCAGCTTCCTGGCCTGCTCCTGGAGCTCGGCCTGGCGCTCGGCGGCGCGGGGCGAGATCCGGGACTCCTTCTGCGGGGCGGCCTGCTTGATGGACGCGGCCGGGTTGGCCGTGCCGTCCTCGGTGCCGCACGCGGTGGCGGCGAGGGCGAGCGCGGCGAACGTCGCGGCGAGGCCGGCTCGGGTGATGGATCTCCTGGTGCTCTTCATCTGCTCTTCCTGTCGTGAGTGGGCCCCGAGGCCGGGTGGGGGTTGGTCTCCTGCAGACCCGTGAGACGGCACGCAGATACACCGGATCAGGTGCCGCCGCTCACGGGAGGAGGCCCGGGAACTTGTACGAGCCCGCGCGCGCTGCCGTCGGCGCGGGCGTGGGCGGCTGCGTGGTCGACTCCTGACCACGCGCCCAGCGCTTGGCGTCGGCTCGCTCGGCCGCCAGCTTCCGGGCCTGCTCGTCGAGCTTGGCCTGGTGCTCAACGACCCGGGGCGAGATGCGGGACTGCTTCTCGAGCTCGGCCTGGTGCTCGGCGGCCCGCGGCGAGATCCGCGACTCCTTCTGGCCGCCGGCCTGGTGGATCGAGGCGGCCGGGCTGGCGCCGTTGCCCTCGGTGCCGCAGGCGGTGGCGCCGAGGCACAGCACCGCGAAGGTGGCAGCACAGGCGAGGCGGGTGGTCTGGGTGATGGTCGTGGTGGTCATGGCGGTTCCTCCTGGTGGAGGCCCCGGAGATCCGGAGCCGGTTCTGTCTGGACACCACGACCGTCGATCCGCCAGCACCCCGGTTGACGATGGTTGACAGAACTGGCCAGCCAAATCGCTGTGGACGCCCGAGCCGACGGGCGAGCATCCTGAGACCAGCCGTCACGGGGTGGGAGGTCTCGTGAGCGCCCTGCCCCGACCCGACCTCCCGCCCGGACCGCAGCGCGACCTCATCGACGCGCTGCACGACCTGCACCACCGCGCCGGGTGGCCGAGCCTGCGCACGCTGGCCAAGGCGGCGGGCTGCAGCCACACCACGGTCTCCGCGGTCTTCTCCTCGCCGCGCCTCCCCACGCAGGGCAACCTCGAGCTCCTGGTCGAAGCCATGGGTGGCGACACCACCGAGTTCCAGCAGCTGTGGCTGGCGGCGACCACCCGACCCGAGCTTCTCCGCTCGAGGCCATCACGGATCGCCGGCCGCCGGACCGAGCTGGCCTCAGTACGACGCCACCTCGAGGCCGGTACCGGGCTCCTGGTCGTCACCGGCGAGGCAGGCATCGGCAAGACCGCCCTGGTCACTGTCGCCGCCGGCCAGGCCGAGAGCTTCGTCGCCGTCGGACACTGCCTGCCGCTGGCGACCGAGGTGCCGTTGCTGCCCGTCGCCGAGGCGCTGCGGACGATGAACGACCACGAGGACGGACTGTGGCTCAAGGAGGCGCTGGCAGACTGTCCGCCCTTCGTCTCCCACACCCTCCGCAGGCTCCTGCCCGAGCTGGCCAGCGACGGGTTCGTGGAGACGGGCGCCAGTCCCCCGTCGATGCTGCACCTGTTCACTGCGATCACGGCCGTGCTGACCAGGTTCTCGGAGCAGACGGCGACCGCTGTGGTCCTCGAAGACCTCCACTGGGCCGACTCGGCCACCCTCGACCTGGTGGAACAGCTCGCCACGCGTCCCTCGCCGCCGCGGCTGCTCGGAACCTGGCGCCTCGACGACACCGGCATCCCCGAGCAGACCCGCGAGTGGTTCGCCCGGATTCGGCGGCTCGACGGCTCCGCCGCGCTCGAGCTCAGTCCGCTCACGGAGGTCGAGACGGCCGATCAGCTCAGGTTGGTGACCGGCAGCGAGCCGAGCCCCGCACTGGTGGCGCGGATCCAGGCGCGCGCGGCCGGTCACCCCCTGTTCACTGAGCAGCTCGCAGCCCAGGCCGACAGCTCGGACATGCCGACGCTCCTCGCCGACCTCCTCGACCGTCGGCTGGGCATGCTCGAGGAAGACGAGTGGGCAGCGGCCCGGGCTCTCGGCTTCGCCGACCGCGGGCTCGGCGACGACGTCCTGCGTAGCGCGACGGACCTCACGCCCGACGCACTCTCCCCGGTCCTGCGGCGGCTTCGCGCGCGGCGGCTGGTCTCGGCCACCCAGAGCGAGGTCCGGCTCGCCCATCCCC
>JASLIH010000596.1 GCA_030152105.1 Actinomycetes bacterium | reverse complement strand
GCCCAGCCGCGAGTCCTTGGCCGCCTGCAGCTGGGGGATGTCGGCGATGGGAACCTGGGTGTCCCACTCCATGTCGGCGGTGTCGGCCTGGATCTGCTGCTGCACCGGGCCCTGGTCCTGACCCTCGGTGACCTGGATGTGGTCGACGTACTGGTGGCGGAGCGGGTCGCCGGACTGCTCCCACGCGGGGTTTCGGTCCAGGACGATCTGCTTGCCCGGCTGGTAGCCGACGATCTGGTAAGGGCCGTCGGAGATGGTGTGCTGGCGGATGGCGTTGCTGTCGGGCACATAGGCCAGGTACTCGACCGGGGCGGCCGACGCGAACGGCATGGCCAGGATGTTGGTGAAGTCCGAGGCCGGCTGGAGCAGCTGGATGACCAGCGTCTTGTCGTTGGTCGCGCGCAGCCCGGCGACCTGGTGGGAGTCGATGTAGGCCTTCATCGAGGCCGCGTCCTGGCCGACGTTGGCGAACCCGTCGCAGTAGGCGCGCATCCCCACGATGGTGTTCTCGTAGTAGCCGGGCGCGCCCACCGGCGACACCGGGTTGCAGAGCCGCTTGAGGCCCAGCACGAAGTCCTGGGCGGTCACCTCGCGGGCTGGGCTGGTGTTCCAGCGCACCCCCGAGCGCAGGTGGATGGTCCAGGTCTTGCCGTCGGCGCTGATGCCGCCGTTGGCCTTGGTGGGGACCTCGGTGGCGACGTCGGCGACCGGGGTGTTGGCCTTGGTGATGTCGGTGGTGGCCGGGTAGCTGAACAGCTGGCGGGTGAAGGCCCGCTCCAGGGTGTAGGAGGCGACGTAGTAGGCGCTGGCGGTGTCGAGATGGTCGACGTCGCTGCTCCCGACCAGCTTGAGCGTCCCCCCTTGCTGTGGGGTGCTGCTGGCCGAGGTGCTGGCGCCGGAGGTCTGGTTGTTGCCGCAGGCTCCCGCGAGCAGGGCCAGGCCCACCACCAGGCTGGTGAGGGCGAGCGGCCGCCGGTTGCGCACTGGTCCACCTTCCCTTCTTGTCGCAACGATGCCGCTCGGAGGGTGGCGCCGGCGCCGGCCGCCGGCATCGTGGCCAGCGGGAGTTCGCGTTCCCGGCCACCCGGTAGCCGCCGGTACCGGCCAGCAGGAGTCGCCGCTACCCCGGCCGCGACCGCGGCGGCCAGGCCGGCGGTCACGCCGACATCGGGCCCGACCTGGCTGGCCCGCTGGCGCAGGGCGACAAGGAAGGTCACCACCAGGGTCAGCAGCATGAGGTCAGCGGGCCAGCCGCCCGAGCAGCAGGGAGGCGGCCGTGATCCCGGCCACGGTGGCTCCCAGCAGGGCGGCGAAGTCCATGGCCAGGTTGCCGGGCAGGCCGAGGAGCAACTGGCGGAGGGCGTTGACCTCGTAGCTGAGCGGGTTGACGCGGGCGATGGCCTGTACCCAGGCCGGCATGAGCGCGGTCGGGTACAGGGCGTTGGAGGCGAAGAACAGCGGCATGGTGATGGCCTGGCCGATCCCCATGAGCCGGTCGCGGGAGCGCACCAGCCCGGCGATGGTCATGGACAGCGAGGCGAAGAACGACGAGCCCAGCATCACGGCCGCGACCGACCCGAGCAGGCTCAGCGGCTGCCACCGGAACGTCACCCCGAGGACCGCGGCCAGGACCAGCACCACCACCACCTGGCTGATGGCCCGCACTCCGGCGGCGAAGGCCTTGCCGGCCACCAGCGCCGCCCGGGGCGTCGGCGTGGCCAGCAGCTTGGTGAGGATGCCGAAGTCGCGCTCCCAGATGAGCTGGATGCCGTAGAAGATGGCGATGAACAGGGCCGACTGGGCCATGACCCCAGGCGCCAGGTAGTCGAGGTAGGGAAGCCGCCCCGGCGTGGGGATGGCGTGGATCCTGGTGAAGGTCACGCCGAAGACGAGCAGCCACAGGGCCGGCTGGATCGCCCGGGTATACAGCTCGGTGCGGTCGTGGCGGAGCTTGACCAGCTCCAGCAGGCACAGCGTTGTCGTGCGGTTCCACAGCAGCCGGATGGCGCCGGGAGCCGGCGCGCGCTCAGCGGAGCCGACCGGCGGTGCGGCGGGTGCTGCGGACATCGCGTAGGCCTCCCTTGTCCTCGTCGGCACCACCGGCGGCATAGGCGCGGAAGACGTCCTCCAGCGTCGCTCCCGGACCAAGCGCCGCCTCCAGCTCCCGGGGGCGGCCAATCGCCCGCAGGCGCCCGTTGAGCAGCAGGCCGACCCGGTCGCAGAGCTGCTCGGCCTCCTCCATGTAGTGGGTTGTCAGCAGCACCGTCATGTCCTGCTCGGCGCGCAGCCCAAGGACCCGCTCCCAGATGCTGTCGCGGGCCAGGGGGTCGAGCCCGATGGTGGGCTCGTCCAGGACCAGCAGCCGGGGCTGGCTGACCAGGGCCTGGGCGAGCTCCAGGCGGCGGACCATCCCACCCGAATAGGTCGAGGCGAGCCGCCTGGCCACCTTCTCCAGCCCGACCTGGGCCAGCGCATCCTCCACCCGACCTCGGCGCTCGCGGCGGGGCACGTCGAAGAGCCTCGCGAACAGCCAGACGTTCTCGTAGCCGGTGAGCTGGCCGTCGATCGACAGCTGCTGGGGGAGGTAGCCGATGCGCCTGCGGACCCGCATCGTCGACCGCCGCGTGTCCAGCCCGAAGACCCGCACGGTCCCGGCCGCCGGCTTCAGCAGGGTGGTCACCACCCGGATGACCGTCGTCTTGCCGGCGCCGTTGGGCCCCAGCAGCCCGAACACCTCCCCCTCGGCCACCTCGAAGCTGAGGTCGTCCACCGCCCGCACCGGCCCGAACTGGCAGACCAGGCCGCGGGCGGCCACCGCGGGCTGCCTGATCATGGAGTGGCCTCCTCGGCTAGCGGTCGAGCCAGCCGTACTCGGCCTCCCAGGCGTCCAGCTCCTGGTCGAGCTGGGGGAAGAGCTCTCTGACCAGGGCCACGCAGCCATGATGGTCGCCGCGGACGACCCCCCACCGCCCGCACGGGCACGGGTCCCCCTCGGAGGGCTCGTGGGGCGTGGCCGCGACGGCCGGCTCGGCCGTGCCGTCCTGGCGCTGGGGCTGGACCGGGGCGTCGGGGAGGGCCGAGAACGCCAGGTCAAGACCGTGCCTGAGGCTGAGCAGGGCGGCGAGGTACTGCTTGAACATCGGTGGCTCCTCTCCAGCTGTGCACGTGCATGGCGCCTCTACTGGAGACGATGAGGCTGGAGCGGCCGGGGGTCAGCCCCGCCAGCGTCCGTCACGGCTCCTGGCGGGCCGCCATCTTGGTGTGCCTGCTAGCTGGAAGAAGGATGATGCGGCCATGAGCGACCTGCGGGTGGTCCTGGCCGAGGACGAGGTCGTGGCCGAGCCGGCCCGCTGAGAACGTCCGGAGGGTGACAGCGCCCGCCCGGAGCCTGCTTCACACTGGAG
>JASLIH010000584.1 GCA_030152105.1 Actinomycetes bacterium | reverse complement strand
CAGGCCGAGCTGGAGCGGGCTCTCGGCTACGAGGGCGGCGGCAACGTCCAGGCACGGGTGGACCGGGACGCCTTCGTGGCCCGGCACAGCGGGCGCCTGGCCCAGCTGGCCGCGGCCGAGCACAGCCTGTGCTTCGGCCGCCTCGACCGGTCCGACGGCAGCCATCTGTACATCGGGCGGATGGGGTTGCTCGACGACGACCGCGAACCGCTGCTGGTGGACTGGCGCGCTCCCGCGGCCCAGCCGTTCTACCGTGCGACCTGGGCCGCCCCCAGTGGCGTGGTCCGCCGCCGGCACCTGCGGACCCGCGGCCGCCAGGTCCTCGGGATCGAGGACGACGTGCTCGACCTGGACTCGCTGAGCGACGCCGAGCGCGAGGGCCTCAGCGGCGAGGCGGCCCTGCTGGCCGCCCTCACGGCCAGCCGCACCGGCCGGATGGGCGACATCGTGGCCACCATCCAGGCCGAGCAGGACCGGATCATCCGGGCCGACCTCCCCGGGATCCTGGTCGTCCAGGGCGGGCCGGGCACCGGCAAGACCGCCGTGGCCCTGCACCGGGCCGCCTACCTGCTCTACACCCACCGCCAGCGCCTGGCCCGGCGGGGCGTGCTGGTGGTCGGCCCCAACCCGACCTTCCTGCGCTACATCGAGCAGGTGCTCCCCTCGCTGGGGGAGACCGACGTGCTGCTGTCGACCGTGGGCAACCTGTTCCCGGGCGTGACCGCGACCGCCCAGGAGCCGGTCGAGGTGGCCGCCGTCAAGGGCGACATCCGCATGGTCGAGCTGCTGGCCGCGGCCATCACCGACCGCCAGCGGGTCCCCGAGGCCGACATCGTGGTCGAGGTCGGCGGCCAGCGGCTCCGCCTCGACCCGGCCACCGGCGAGCGGGCCCGTGACCGGGCCCGGGCGACCGGCGAGCCCCACAACCAGGCCCGGGCGACCTTCCGGCGCGAATTGGTGGCCGCCCTCACCGACCAGATGGTGGCCGCGCTGACCCGCGACCTGCCCCAGGTCGAGCTGCCCACCGACGACGACCTGCTGGCCGACCTGTTCCCCGACGAGCGCCTGCTGGACCCCGACCTGGACGAGATCCGGGCCGAGCTCAGCTCCGCCCCGGCGGTCCGCTCGGCGGTCGACCGGCTGTGGCCCAGGCTGACCGCCCAGCAGCTCGTCGGCGGCCTGTTCGCCTCCCCCGAGCGCCTGGCCGCGGCCGGGGGCGGGTTCGAGGCGGCCGAGCGGGCCCTGCTGGCGCGCCCGGCCGCCGACGGCGGCGACCCCGGCTGGACTCCGGCCGACGTGCCCGTGCTGGACGAGGCGGCGGTGCTGCTCGGCGACGACGGGGCCAGGGCCCGGCGGGCCGAGGCCCGCCAGGCCGAGCAGGACCGGGCCGAGCTGGCGTATGCCCGCGAGGTCCTGGCCGGCACCACGATCGGCGACGCCGCCCGCTACACCCCCGACACCAGCGCCCTCGACCCGTCGGTGCTGGCCGGCCGCTGGCGCACCCGCGGCCCCCAGGCCGGGCTGGCCGAGCGGGCCAGCCAGGACCGCGGCTGGGTGTTCGGCCACGTCATCGTCGACGAGGCCCAGGAGCTGTCGCCCATGGCCTGGCGGATGCTGATGCGCCGCAGCCCCAGCCGCTCGATGACCGTGGTCGGCGACATGGCCCAGACCGGGGCGCCGTGGGGACCGGGCTCCTGGGCCCGGGCCCTGGACCCCCACGCCGCCGGGCGCTGGCGGGTGGAGGAGCTGACCATCAACTACCGGACCCCGGCCGAGATCATGGCCGTGGCCGCCGACGTCCTGGCCAGCATGGGCACCGGCCTGGAGCCGCCCCGCTCGGCCCGCGAGGCCGGCACCACGCCCTGGCACCTGCGGCTGGCCCCGGCCGACGCCGGCCCGGCGGCCGGTCTCGGCGGCGTGGTCGCGGCCGAGGCGGCCCAGGTCGGCGAGGGCAAGCTGGCCGTCCTGGTCCCGCCCGGCCGGGCCGAGGAGCTGGCGGAGCTGATCCGGTCCGAGGTGCCGGCGGCCACCGCCCGCCAGGGCCCGGCCGTGCTCGACGCCCGGGTCGCCGTCCTGACCGTGGCCGAGGCCAAGGGCCTGGAGTTCGACGCCGTGGTCGTGACCGACCCGGCCGCCATCCTGGCCACCGGCAGCCACGGCGCCAACGACCTGTACGTGGCCCTCACCCGCGCCACCGCCCGCCTGGGCGTCGTCCACCCCGGCGAGCTCCCCCGGGTCCTGTCCCGCCTGGCGGCCAGATCGGTTGTGATGCCGGCCCGGGATCGCCGATGATCGAGGGCATGCCCGATCCCGCCGGCCCGGCCCCCGACCAGGACCTGCCCACCCGCCAGTTCGGGTGGTGGGACATGTTCGTCAGCCCCGACGAGGATCCCCGGACCGACGGCGGGTTCCGGGGGGAGCGGGCCACGCTGGTCGGCTTCCTGCGCGACCAGCGCCTGACCCTGGAGCTGAAGTGCTCGGGTCTGGACGCCGACGCCATGGCCCGCCGGTCGGTGGCGCCCTCCAACCTGTCGCTGCTGGGGCTGGTGCGGCACCTGGCCGACGTCGAGCGCGGCTGGTTCCGCCGGCGGCTGGCCGGACAGGACGCGCCGTCGCGCTACCGCTCCGAGGCGAGCCCCGACGGGGCCTTCGACGGCGCCGTGCCCGACCCCGAGGTCGTCGCCGAGGCGTGGGCCGCCTGGCGGGCCGAGGTCGCGTTCGCCGAGCGGTTCGTGGCCGAGGCGCCCAACCTGGACCTCACCGGCCCGGAGGGCGAGGTGCTCCGCGAGGTGCTGGTCCACATGATCGAGGAGTACGCCCGCCACAACGGCCACGCCGACTTCCTGCGCGAGCGGATCGACGGCCGCGTCGGCCAGTAGCTAGGTCGCTGCCCCGGCGCCGGCCAGCTGGGCGTGGTGGGCGCGGGCGCCGCTGATGAGCAGGGCGAGCCCGTACTCGAAGCCGGCGTCGTCGGCCGACGGCCCGGGACCCTCCAGGCCGGCGATGGCCGCCCGCAGATTGGGCAGGTCCCCGGCCTGCAGGAGGAGCCGGGCGTCGCGCTCGGGGTCCGGGTCCCTGGTCGCCTCCGCCTGGTGCTCGACGGCGCAGCCGATGACGTAGTTGCCGATCGACAAGATCGTGCGCAGGGCCTCGGCCGGCGGGAAGCCGACCGCGACCAGGCTGGCCACGACCTGCTCGATGCCGGGCAGGGCGCCCTCGGTCGGCCGGTTCCCGGCGACGACCAGGGCGGCGTCGCGGTGGGAGGTCAGGGCCCGCCACTGCAGCCGCGCCCGCTCGGCCAGCCACTCCCACCAGGGCTGCCCGGGCGCCGGGGCGGTGGTGCGGCCCGCCCCCTCGACCAGCGCCTCGGCCATGAGGTCGAGCAGCTGGCGCTTGTTGCGGACATGCCAGTAGAGGGTCGGGGCCGAGACCCCGAGCTCGGTCGCCAGCCGCCGCAGCGTCAGCGCCTCCAGCCCGGCCCTGGCCAGCAGGTCGACGGCGGACCGGACGACCTTCTCCTGGGTGAGGGCCACCGCCGTCGCCTCCTTCAGGGGGATGTCAGGGTGGGTCATGAAGAGCTCTCTAACAGTGGTAGAGTAGCATCTCGAACATCGTTAGGGACAGCAGCAGCGAGGGGTGCCATGCAGCAAGGGAACGCGCCCGCGATCGCCATCCGCGGGCTGGTCAAGCGCTACAAGTCGGTCGAGGCAGTGGCCGGCATCGACCTGGACGTCCGGCCGGGGGAGACGTTCGGCTTCCTCGGCCCCAACGGCGCCGGCAAGTCGACCACCATCAAGATCCTCTGCACCCTGGCCGACGCGACCGCCGGCACGGCCACGGTGGCCGGCTTCGACGTCGCCCGCGAGCGGGACCAGGTGCGCCGCCACATCGGCCTGGTCTTCCAGGAGCCGACCCTCGACGCCTACCTGACCGCCGAGCAGAACCTGCGCTTCCACGGGGAGCTGTACGGCGTCGACCGGGCCACCGCCGCCCAGCGCCGCCAGGAGGTGCTGACCTTGGTCGACCTCTGGGAGCGCCGCGGCGACCTGGTCCAGACCTTCTCCGGCGGCATGCGCCGCCGGCTGGAGATCGCCAGGGGCCTGCTGCACTCCCCGCTGGTGCTGTTCCTGGACGAGCCGACCATCGGCCTGGACCCCCAGACCCGGGCCTCCATCTGGGACTACCTGGAGGAGCTGCACCGCCGCCAGGAGATCACCGTGTTCGTCACCACCCACTACATGGACGAGGCCGAGCACTGCGACCGCATCGCCATCGTCGACCAGGGCCGCATCGTCGCCCTCGACACCCCGGCCGCCCTCAAGTCCGGCATCGGCAAGGACCGGGTCCAGATCACGACCGACGACGACGCCCTGGCCATCGCCGAGCTGGCCGACCGGTACGGCCTGGAGGCGGCCGTCCACGAGGGGGCGGTGACCTTCGCCGTCGACGAGGGGGCGGCCTTCGTGCCCCAGCTGTTCGCCGGCCTCGACGTGCCGATCAACTCGGTCACCGTGACCCGGCCCAGCCTCGACGACGTGTTCCTGGCCTACACCGGCCGGACCATCCGCGACGCCGAGGCCGCCCGCCCGATGAGCCCGATGGCCTTCGCGGCCCGGGGGAGGTGAGCTCGATGACCGCGACCAACCCGATGCCGGTGGCGGCGGTGCGCGTGCCCGCCACCGGCCTCCGCCACCAGGTCCGGGCGGCCGCCGTGGTCTGGCAGCGGGAGATGATCCGCTTCGGCCGCGACCGCTCCCGGATCGTCTCCTCCCTGGTCCAGCCGGTGCTGTTCCTGTTCGTGCTCGGCACCGGCCTGTCGTCGCTGATCGCCTCCAACGGCGATGTCGACTTCCGGACCTTCCTGTTCCCCGGCGTGCTGGCCACCTCGGTGCTGTTCACGGCGGCGTTCTCAGGCATCTCGATGGTCTGGGACCGGGAGTTCGGCTTCCTGCGGGAGATGCTGGTGGCCCCGGTGAGCACGGTGGCCATCCTCACCGGCAAGTGCCTGGGCGGGGCCACCGTCGCCACCCTCCAGAGCCTCATCATCCTGGCCCTGGCCGGGCTCGTCGGGGTGCCGTACAACCTGGTGATGATGGTCGAGCTGGTCGGGCTGCTGTTCCTGATGGCCTTCATGATCTGCGCGCTCGGGCTGTTCCTGTCCGCCCGGGTCAAGCAGGTCCAGTCGGCCATGCCGCTGGTCCAGCTGACCATCACCCCGCTGATGTTCCTGTCCGGGTCGCTGTTCCCCCTCTCCAACCTGCCCGGCTGGCTGCACGTGGCCACCACCCTCAACCCGATGACCTATGCCGTCGAGCCGATCCGGTCGGTGGTGTTCGACCACCTGGACCTGAGCGCGGCCGCCCAGGCCACCTTCGATCCCGGCATCACCTGG
>JASLIH010000560.1 GCA_030152105.1 Actinomycetes bacterium | reverse complement strand
CCACGGAACCCGGCGCCCAGCGACAACGCGTAGGCCGCGCCCTTGACCACCAGCAGCAGCGCCAGCACGCCGGCCGAGGTCTCCGCGAGCACCTGCGGGAGCGCGCTCTCCCCCGAGAACAGCACCAGGTCCACCGGCTGGTCGGTAACAGCCCGGAACCCGACCGCGAGCAGGCCAACGGCCAGACCGGCGGTCAGGCCAAGGGCGGTGAGCGGCGCCTCCGGGCCGAGGACCAGCCCCAGCCCCAGGGTGGCGAGCGCGGCCAGCAGGGCGCTGACCAGCTGGACCGGCGACAGCGGCTCCAGCGCGATCCCTTTGACCGCGGGCTCCCCGCCGTGGCCCGGCAGCCGCAGGGCCGCCGCCACCAGCAGCCCGGCCATGGCCGGGACGGCCAGCACATACCAGCCCGGCGGGGTCGTCCATCCGGCGTTGTCAGGGACGGTGGTCCACACCAGCGTGGTCAGCCCGTGGGTCGCGCTCATGAAGGCGGCCGCGCCCAGCGCGACCGGCACCCCCAGCAGCGCCGCGACAACCAGGATCCGGAGGTACTCCCCGGGTGAGGGTGTCTCGGGCGGCCCCGCCGCCGAGGGTGCCGGTCGTTTGCGAGCTGGTGGTCCGGCGGCTCCCAGACTCGATGGCTGTCGGCTCATGGTGGCCTTTCCGGTGGCCTGGACCGCTGGCAGGAGACCACCGGGGCTCTGATCGCACATCATCCTTTCTGGATGATGTTGCCCTGGCCGCCGCACGGGACCATGAGGGTCGAGGCCGACCAAGGAGACATCCCATGGCTGTGACGTCGACGCGGGCGCTGGACATCGTCCGCCGGCTGAACCCCATCACCGGCTCACCATCGTCGCCGATCGAGACTGCGGCCCTGCTCGACTCGTTCGGGTACTCGTTGATGCCACGGACCTCGGTCCACCAGGGCATGGCCGCGGGCCTGGCCACCCTGATGGGCCGGGCTGTCGGGGTCGGGGTCGAGCGGGCCACCGACGCCCTGGTCAGCCCGGCCCGTCCCCTCCCGGCCCGGCTGACCGCCCGGGCGGTGCTCGGCGGCGTCGGCGCGGGGCTGGAGCTGCTTCCCGGCCACGAGGACGCCGCGCTCTGGCATGCCGGACTGCGCAGCGGGGGCGAGCTGCTCTGGCTCGGCTCTGTGGGCGGTGCCCTGTTCGACGTCGGGACGTACCTCCAGGACCGGTACCCGGCGCAGCAGTGGGTCCGGCCGGCCCTGACCGCCGCCGCCGGGACCGGCGCCGCGCTCCTGTTGGCGAAGCGGCGGATGACCGCCCGGAGGGCGGTGATCAAGCGGTGGCCGGTGGACCAGCGGGCGACCGTGCCCGCCGCCGTCGGCATCGGTGGCGTGGTCTACGCCGTCGGGGTGGGGCTGACCCACGGGTACGCCGCCAGCCGCGACGGGCTGATCCGCCATCTCGGCCCCGGGTTCGGCAAGAACACGCTCGGGCGGGCCGGCAACGCCGCCCTGTGGGCCGCCGGGGCCACCTGGCTGTACAACGCCGGTGTCGGCTACATCGGCCGGGCCAACGAGCGGGTCGAGCCCGGCTACACCGCGCCGCCGACGTCAGACCTGGTCTCGGGCAGCCCGGACAGCCTGTCGCCGTTCGAGGACCTCGGCCAGCAGGGCCGCCGGTATGTCACCGACGTGGTCACCCCGGAGGTCATCGAGCAGGTGCTCGGCGAGCCCGCCAAGGCCATGCCCATCCGGGTGTTCGTCGGGTACAACAGCGAGCCGCTGTACCCGGCCGGCCGGGCCGAGCTGGCCCTCGAGGAGCTGGAGCGGACAGGGGCGTTCGACCGCTCGTACCTGCTGCTGGTCTCCCCCACCGGGACCGGCTGGGTCGACCAGACCATGATCGAGAGCGCCGAGCTCATGACGCGCGGCGACATCGCCACCTGCGCTATCCAGTACGGCCGGTTCCCGTCGTTCCTGTGCATGCAGAAGGTGCACCTGGGCCGGTCCCAGTTCCGCCTGCTGGTCTGGGGGGTCAAGCAGCGCCTGGCCTCCATGCCGCCCGAGAAGCGACCCAAGGTGCTCGTCTTCGGTGAGAGCCTCGGCGCCTGGAGCAGCTCGGACGTGGTCATGTACCAGGGGATCAAGGGGTTCGACCACTACGGGATCGACCGGGCGCTGTGGTTCGGCCTGCCCGGCCTGGCCAAGTGGTCCCGTAACGGGATGGCCCGGGGAGCGAGTGACCTCGTCCCCGAGGGGACCGTCGGCGTCTTCGACCGGCACGAGCAGCTGGCCGCCCTCGACGACGACGCCCGGCAGCGGCTGCGGGCGGTGGTCCTGATGCACGACAACGACCCCATCGGTGCCCTCAGCCCCGACCTGCTGGTCAAGCGGCCGCGCTGGCTGGGCCGGGAGCGCGGCCGAGGGGTGCCCGAGGGGATGGGCTGGGCCCCCCTGATCACGTTCTGGCAGACCGGGGTGGACGCCATGAATGCCATGGTCACCGTTCCCGGCGAGTTCGGCTCCTTCGGCCACGACTACCGTGCCGACACGGCCCGGTTCGTCCGCGACGCCTACCGCCTCCCCGCGGTCACCGGCGACCAGATGGACCGCATCGAGGCCGAGCTGCGAACCCTTGAGCTGCACCGGGCCGACCGGATCAAGGCGAGCCACCTCGAGGCCGCGCCGCCGGCACCGGCGCAGCGCAAGAACGGCGAGCGCGAGGTGGGCGGCGTCCCGCTGCGCGTCCGGCGGACCGGTGGCGCCAAGTGGCTGCGGAGCCTGCTGCGCAAGCCGGGCAAGGCACCAGGCGACATCCAGTAGGCGGCCGGGCTCGCCCCTCCGCCCCTACTCGACGACCGGGCCGCCGGCAGGGCTAGGCCGTTCGGGAGGCCGGCCCAGCAGCTCGATGAGCGCGAGGGCGACCAGCAGCAGCCCGGCCAGGAGCAGGACGACCTTGCCTGTGGGTCGGCTCCAGAACACCAGCGCGAGACTGGCCAGGACCACGGCCCCGATGCGCAGTGCCTTCTTGTTGGCGTAGACCCAGCTCCCCACCGGCCCGGTGCTCAGCCCGGCGTGCTCGGCGCCGCCTCGCACCCAGCCCAGCCCACCGGCGAGACCCTGCCGGGTCCGGACGGCGGTGGTCGACTGGCCGGTCAGGAAGCCCGCGGCCGCCACCACCAGGGCAAGCACCAGCACCGAGCGCAGCCCGGCACGCAGGAACCGCACGATGGTGTCGTACAGCACCGCGGCGGCGTCGTGGGGCAGCACCGCGGCCGGCACGGCGTCCAGGTAGATGGACCGGAACACGGCCAGTGAGAGACCTAGCAGCACCATCCCGCCTGCCACCCCGAGGGCGGCGCCGACCAGCGCCCGGCGGTGGTCCTTGGCCACGTAGATCCCGATGGCCAGCAGCACGAGCGCGACCACCGGGAGCCAGTTCCCGAGGGTGTTGAGCAGGTTGAAGGCACTGCGGGCGCGGGTGATGTCCTCGGACTGGAACAGCACGAAGGACTTGTCGACCTCCGGGATGCGCTCGGCCAGGGTGAACCCCTGGGCGACCAGTTGCTGCTTGACCGTCTGGATGAACGGCGCCAGGTTGATGCTGACGGTGTCGTTCTCGATCGTGACCGCGCCGCCGCCCTCGCCGGTCAGGGCCTTGACCAACGCCTCATGGGCGACCCGGTTGGCCTGGGTCCAGGCGTCCTCGAACGCCTGGCTCTGGACGATCCGCTCGACCTGGGTGTGGACAAAGCCCTGCACGCCGTTGGCGACCGGGCCGACCAGCCCCTGCAGCGCGGCGGCGGTCTGGGGGGGCAGCCCGCGGCCCTCCACGCGGGCGCTCAGCGCGTCCACGACCTGGGTGGTGAGCGCCTGGATGTCGATGGCGGTGAAGACCTGGGCGGTGATCTGGTCGGTGATGGCCTGCTGGATCGCGGGATCCGAGGCCAGCGGCGTGATCGTGGCGACGTACCGGTCGGAGTTGGTGACCTGGTTACGGGCCCATACCGCCACCCCGGCGAGCGGTGCCAGCACGCACCCGAGCACGATCAGCAGGACCGCCACGATGGTCCGCCACCGCTGGCGTCCGCCGGGCCGGGGGGGCTGGGGGGCCGCCTGTCCCTGAGCGCGCAGGGCCGCGTTCTCGGCCCGCAGCCGGTTCAGCTCCGCCCGCTCGTCGTCGGTCAATGCGGGTTCATCCTGCATCTGTGTCACCGTCACTCTCTAGGTCGACAAGCTGATGGGGAACGTCGCCATC
>JASLIH010000496.1 GCA_030152105.1 Actinomycetes bacterium | reverse complement strand
GGTGCTCATGGACCACGAGCTGTCCCAACGACTGCTCGTCGGCCTCCTTGCCGGAAATGTCCGACACATGGACGACCTTGACTGCCATCAGGGCGGATTCCTCCTCGATGCGAAAAAGGTATGCCGGGGCGCCATGACGGTAATCGAAAAGGTCGGGGCAGGCAAACACTCGGCGCCGCTAGGATGCGCGCCAGTGGATGCTGATTCTGTTCCTCCCAGCGCTCCGAGGCGCTCACGCTGGCTGACGGTCGCGGTGCTGGCCGTGGTCGCGGGCTTTTTCGTGGCCACGCTGGCCGCGCGCTGGAACGACGTCATTTCGTTGAAATGGCGGCTGGAGCCCGCGCTTTTCGCGGTGGCGACGGTGCTGCTGGCGCTTTCCTATGGGCTGGTCGCCTGCCTCTGGGGCCTGGCCCTGGGCCGGGCCGCCGGGACGGGGCTGGCCGCCGGGGCCCGAATCTGGTTCCTGTCCAATCTGGCCAGGTATGTCCCTGGCAACGTCTGGAGCTACGTCGGCGCGGTCGAGCTGGCCCGCCGCGAGGGCGTGGCCCGCCGCACCACCCTGGCCGTGATGGCCCTCACCCAGGTCCTGTCGGTCGGGGTCGCCCTCCTGGCCGGCCTCCCCGTCCTGCTCGCCGAGCGGGCCCGCCTCGGCCGCCCGGCCCTCCTGGGCGCGGTCGTCGTCGTGGCCGGGGCCGCCCTGGCGGCGCTGTTCCGCCGCCAGCTCCTCGCCCTGGCCCGCCGCCGCCTCCCCGAGTTCGACCCCGCCGACCTGACCCCGTCGGCGGCGACGGTGGTGCTGCTGGTCATCGGCTACGCCGTCTACTGGGCGGTCACCGGCCTGGCCTTCGCCGCCCTGGTGGCCAGCATCTACCCGCTCGCCGTGGCCGACGTCCCCCTGGTCGTGGCCGCCTACGCCGCCGCCTACGCCGCCGGCTTCCTCGCCCTCCTCACCCCGGCCGGCCTCGGCGTCCGCGAGGGTGTCCTGGTGGTCGCCCTCGCCCCCGTCCTCCCCGCCGGCCCCGCCCTGGTCGTCGCCCTCCTCTCCCGCCTGTGGATGATGCTGGTCGAGCTGGCCGGCGCCGCCGTCGCCCACTGGGTCGCCCGCTGTAAGACGTGAGCGGGGGGCGGTGTTGGAATGGGTGAGAGGTACCTTGGCCACACATGACCATGGAGGGGCGGCCGGTGCGTGCCGTGCGGGATGAGGCTGGGACCCGGACCGAGGGCCGGGAGCGGTTCGCTTCGGTGTTCAAGGAGCGGTACCGGGAGCTGTACGGGCTCGGGTACCGGCTGCTCGGGGACCATGGCGAGGCCGAGGACGTCGTGCAGGAGACCTTCCTCAAGCTCGACGGCCACCCGGTGCTGGAGCGGCCGGACGACGAGGTCGCGGCCTGGCTGCGGCGGGTCTGCCTGAACACCGCCTACAACCGGCTGCGGGGCCAGCGCCGGGCCACGGCCCGACTGGACCGGGCGGGCCGGGCGGAGCGGGCCGAGGACGAGACCGACGCCGGCGCCACCCCCCTCCTGGACGTGCTCCGGGCCGAGCAGCAGCGGGCGGTGCGCCAGGCGCTGGCCTCCCTGCCCGAGCGGCAGCGGGCCTGCCTGCTGCTGCGCCACGCCGGCTACTCGTACGCGGAGATCGCCGCGACCCTCGACCTCGCCGTCGGCTCGGTCGGGGTCCTGCTGGCCCGCGGCGAGCGGGCCTTCCGCGAGGCCTACCTCGACAGTGACGACCTCGACCCGGGAGCCTACGATGCCCTGCCCTGACCTCGGTGCCCTGCGGGCGTCGCTCGACGACGACGCCGCCGGCACCCCGGCGCCGCTGCACGACCACGTGCACGCCTGCGCCTCCTGCGCCGACACCCTGGCCGAGCTCCAGCGCAACGCCGAGCTGGCCGCCCCGGCGATCGCCCTGACCGCACCCGACGCGCCGCCGTCGCCGGCCGCCGTCCAGGCCGCCCTGACCCGGTTCGAGCAGCGGCGAGCCCGGGTGGCCGCCGCCACCCCGGCCCCGGTCGCCACCGCCCCCGCGGCCGTCCCCGACCCGGTCCCGTTGCCCCGGCGCGGGCGGATGGCCCGGCTGGGGACCAGGGCCCGGGGGGTGGCCGCCGGCCTGGTCGCGGCCCTGGTGCTGGCCGGGCTGCTGGTCACCCCGGGGGGCCGGGCCGCCGCGGCCGGGTTCCTGGCCCAGTTCCGCAGCCAGCGGTTCGAGGTCGTCTCCGTCGACCCGGCCCAGTCCACCCAGGTCGCCGACGTGGTCGGCGGGCTGGTCAAGACGGGCGTGTTCACCGGCGACGCCCTCCAGGCCTCGGGCCTCGGCGAGCCGGAGGTGGTCGCCGGCCTGGCCGAGGCCAGCCGGATCGCCGGGTTCGCCGTCCCGGCGGTCGACCCGGCGGTGCTGCCCGGCGGGGTCGGGCACACCCCCGAGCGGGTCCTGGTCAGCCCGGCCCGTGAGGCCCGCATCACCTTCGACCGCGACCGTGCCCTCGCCTACCTGCGGAACCACGGCCGGCCGGCCGCCCAGCTGCCCGAGCGGTACGACGGCACCCAGCTGGTCGTGCGGGTCCCGGCCGCGGTCGTGCAGCAGTTCGCGGGCCGCGACGGCGGGCCGGCCCTGCTGGTCGGCAAGGCCGGCACCCTCGGCCTGACCACCGAGGGCGGGGCCAGCCTGGACGAGCTCCGTGAGGTCGTGCTCGGCCTGCCCGGCCTGCCGGCCGAGACCGTCGCCCAGCTCCGGTCGATCCAGGACTGGCGCACCACCCTGCCCCTGCCGGTCCCCACCGACCAGGTGCGGTCGCGGCCGGCCACGGTGAACGGCGCCGAGGCCCTCAGCTTCGCCGACCAGACGGGCCGGCTCCACGCCCTGCTCTGGCAGCGGGACGGGCACATCTGGGGCGTGGCCGGGGTGCTCGGCTCCGACGAGGCGCAGGATGTCGCGGACAGCCTCGGCTGACCAGACGGCGGGGATCGCCGGGACCGGCAGCGCGGTCCCGGCGATCGCCACGTCCAGCCTGCGCAAGGACTTCGGGACCAGGGTCGCCCTCCACGACCTGACCCTGGCCGTCCAGCCCGGGGAGGTGTTCGGCTTCCTCGGGCCCAACGGGGCGGGCAAGACCACCGCCATGAAGATCCTGCTCGGCCTGGTCCGGCCCACCGGCGGCGAGGCGCTGGTGTTCGGCCGGTCGCCGGCCGAGCCGGCCGCCCGCCGCCGGGTCGGCTACCTGCCCGAGCACTTCCGCTTCCAGGAGTGGGCGACCGGCGCCGAGCTGCTCGACTTCCATGGCCGCCTGGCCGGCCTCGGCGGCGCCGAGCTGGCCGGGCGCATCCCCGAGCTGCTGGAGCGGGTCGGCCTGGCCGGGCGGGGCGGCGAGCGGGTCCGCCGCTACTCCAAGGGCATGACCCAGCGCCTCGGCCTCGCCCTGGCCCTGCTCGCCCGGCCCGACCTGGTCCTGCTCGACGAGCCGACCTCGGCCCTCGACCCGGTGGGCCGCCGCGAGGTCCGCGAGCTGGTCCGGGAGCTGGCCGCCGGCGGGGTCACCGTGTTCCTCAACTCCCATCTGCTCACCGAGGTCGAGGCCGTCTGCGACCGGGTGGCCATCGTCAGCCAGGGCCGGGTGGTGGCCAGCGGGCAGCTGGACGACCTGGCCGGGGCCGTGACCCAGCTCCGGCTGCTGCTCGACCGGGCCGACCGTGAGCTGCTCGCCCTGCTCAGCCGCCACGGCCAGGTCGTCCGGGTCGAGGGCACGGCCGTGACCCTGGCCGTCGAGACCCTCGACGTCGCCCCCGACCTGGCCCGGCTGCTGGTCACCTCCGGCTACCGGCTGTATGGGCTGGTCCCGGTGCAGCGGTCGCTGGAGGACATCTTCGTCGAACTGGTCGGGGAGGTGCGCGAGGGATGAGCACGGCGGGCGCATACGACACGCCAGGCGATGGGAGGGTGCGCCAGTGAGCGCCCTGGTGGTGGCCCGCTGGACGATCCTGGAGGCCCGCCGGCGCCGGCTGGTGCTGGCCGGGGTGGTCCTCAGCGTCGCCTTCGTGGCCCTGTTCGCGGTCGGGTTCGCCCTGCTCTACCACAGCCAGGAGCGGAGCCTGGCCGAGGCCGGGGCCCTGGGCGGTCGCCTTGACCCGCGCGAGGAGCTGCTGGCCATGTCGACCTTCCTGGTCGTCTTCGGGCTGTACGGCGTCCAGTTCCTGGCCGCCCTGCTCGCGCTGTTCCTGGGCGCGGCCTCGGTCTCGCCCGAGATCGACTCGGGCGCCCTGCACGCCGTGCTCGCCCGGCCCCTCAGCCGCCTCGAGTACCTGGCCGGCCGCTTCCTCGCCCTGGCCGCCCTGCTGGTCACCTATGTGGTGGTGATGAGCGCGGCCCTCCTGCTGGTCGCCCGGGTGGTCGCCGGCTACCAGCCCGGCGACGCCACCCGGGCGGTCGGGCTGATGGTCCTCGAGGTGCTGATCCTGCTCGCCGTCAGCCTGCTCGGCAGCACGGTGCTGCCGACCCTGGCCAACGGGGTGGTCATGCTGGCCCTGTTCGGGCTGGCCTGGCTCGGGGGGATCATCGGGTTCGTGGGCTCGATCCCGCCCGGCAACGAGCTCATGGCCAACCTGGGCACGGCGGTGAGCCTGCTGCTGCCGGCCGACGCCGTCTGGCGTGGCGCCTCCTTCCAC
>JASLIH010000474.1 GCA_030152105.1 Actinomycetes bacterium | reverse complement strand
CGGCGGCTCGCCTTCCGCCCCGGCGACCCGGCCGCCCACCGGGCCTGGGCCGAGGCGACGCGGCGGGCCGGGTTCGGCGGCGGCCGGGTCACCCTCGTCTCGTACCACCAGATGGGCTCGTGCCGCATCGGCACCGACCCGGCGACCTCGGCCGTCGGCCCCGACCACCAGACCCATGAGCTGGCGGGGCTGTATGTGGCCGACGCCTCGTTGTTCCCGACGGCCAGCGGCGTCAACCCGATGCTGTCGGTGATGGCCCTGGCCCACCGGGCCGCCGGGCTCCTCGCGGCCCGCCTCGCTCGGCGCTAGCAGCTCTCGACCAGCCGGGCCCCGGCGGCCCGCCAGTCGAAGCCCGACGGCCAGCCGGTGGCGGCGCTGACCTTGGCCCCGGCCAGGTGGGCGCCGCGCAGGTCGGCCCCGGCCAGCCGGGCCGGGCCCCGCCCAGCAGCGATCCGCTCAGGTCCAGCGGCGGGTCGCCGCCCAGCACCGCCCGGCGAGCCCGACCGGCGGCCGGTGCGAGGTCGTCCGGACATAGGCGGACAGGATCTCGAACACCTGGACCCGGTCCTGGGACGCCCACCACCCGGCCGGGGCCGGGTCGGCCGTCCCCCCTGACACCTCCGGCGGCAGCCGGTAGGCGCCGCCGGCGGCCAGGGCCGCCCCCGACGCCCGGGCCGCGACCCGCTCCAGCCCGTAGATGCCGCCGAGGCGGACGTCCAGCTGCTCGCTGCCCAGCTGGTCGAGGGCCTGGGCGAAGCGCTCGCCGGCCTGCTCCTGGCCGGCCACCTCCAGCTGCTGGCGGAGCTGGCGGCGGTCGGTCTCCAGCTGCTGCCAGGTCACCACCACGGCGGCGATCACGGCCACCCCGGCGACCGCCTGGAGCAGCCCGATGCGGACGTCGTTCTGCAGCTTCAGCCGGTCGTCCTCCAGCCGGCCCCTGGCCGCCGGGTCCTCGACTCCTGCCAGCGAGGCCGCCGAGCGGGCCGGCACGAACCAGCGCGGGACCACGAAGACGAACAGGAACAGCACCACCGCCAGGACCCGCGGCCAGTGGTCGACCAGCCACGGCGTGGTCGCCAGCCAGCCGACCACCAGCAGCCCAGCAGCAGCCGACAGCGCCACCAGGCCGCGCCGCCGAGGACGAAACCGTCCGGCCATGTGCCCCCCCAAGCTCTTGAACCGGTCCGGCGGAGTCTCTCACACTCCTCGAGCCAGTCGAACGACTCACGTCCCGCGGTGGACGGTCCGGGCGCCGCCCCCGTAGGCTCGGCGGACGATGAACCAGCGACTGCGGGCGATCTGCGACCTGTCGATGAGCGCGGTCCGCGAGTATGTCGGCCGCCACGAGTACGACGGCCGGGTCGAGGACCTGTCCCCCGAGGGGGTCCGGGCCGCCCTGGCCCGGGTCGGCGGGCCCGACCCGGAGGCCGACCCGCACGACGAGGCCCAGCTGGCCACCTTCGAGCGGCTGGTCCGGCTCGAGCTGGGCGAGCTCGAGCTGTACCGGGCCAACCCGCTGTACCACGTGGCCGCCCTCGACGTGTCCTGCTACGACCGCGAGTACGCCCCGGCCGAGCAGCGGGCCGACGCCCGACGCCGCCACCTGGCCGCCTGGCCGGACGCGGTCGACGCCGCCGTGACCGCCCTCGACCGGGTCGCCGCCCCGGTCGCCGGGGCCCTGCTGCCCGCCGCCAAGGGCCTGACCGCCGAGCTGCACCCTTCAGGGGGCGACCCGGTGGTCGAGCGGGCCCTTGACGCCCACAAGCGGCTGCTCGCCCACCTGGAGGCGGCCGCCGCCGACGGCCACCCCGACACCGCCCTCGGCCGCGACGCGCTGGAGCGGCTGCTGAGCACCGGCGAGGCCCTCGAGGCCGACCTGGGCCGGCTCGAGGAGCGGGCCGACACCGAGCGGGACCGGCTGCGGGCCATCCTGGACGAGGCCTGCGGGCGGCTGGGACCGGGCCGGCCCACCGCCGAGGTGGTGGCCGAGCTGCTCGACGACCACCCCGACGCCGGCGGCGTGCTGCGCGAGGCCGAGGCCCTGACCGCCGAGGCGGTCGCCTTCACCCTGGAGCGGGACCTGGTGCCCGGCCTGGACGGCGAGTGCCTGGTGGCGCCGTCGCCCCCGTCGCGCCGGTGGGCCATGGCCATGATGTCCTGGGCCGCCCCCTATGAGCCCGACGCCCCCTCCCGCTACTACATCTCCCCGCCCGAGCCGGACTGGCCGGCCAGCGAGCAGGACGACTGGCTGAAGGTGTTCAGCCGGACCACCCTGCCCGCCATCACCGTCCACGAGGTCGCCCCCGGCCACTTCGCCCACGGGCGGCGGCTGCGCCAGCTCACCTCCGACGTCCGCCGGACCCTGCACTCGCTGTCGTTCGTCGAGGGCTGGGCCCACTACGTCGAGGAGGTCTGCGTCGAGGAGGGCTTCCGGGCCGGCGACCCCCGCTTCGCCGCCGGGGTCGCCCTGGAGGCGCTCCAGCGGGTCACCCGCCTGGCCGTGTCGATCGGCACCCACGCCGGCACGATGTCGGTCGCCGACGGCGCCGCCCGCTTCGAGGCCGACGCCTTCTGCTACGGCCCGGCCGCCCGCGCCGAGGCCGCCAGGGCCACCTTCGACCCCACCTACGGCCGCTACACCTGGGGCAAGCTCGAGATCCTGCGCCTGCGCGACCAGGCCAGATCGCGCTGGGGCGCCGGCTACTCCCACGCCCGCTTCCACGACGCCCTGCTGCGCCTCGGCTCGCCGCCGCTGGGCCTGATGTCCGACGTCTTCGCCCTCAAGGGCTAGCCTGGGCGGCCGAGACATGATTGGCTGATTGACGCAGCATCCGAACCAGGAGCCGAACCGCCGTGAGCGAGACCGCAAGCCCTCCGGACCCGGTCGAGCGGGACCTGTACGACCCGTACCTGTACATCAACCGGGAGACCTCCTGGCTCCAGTTCAACGACCGGGTCCTGGCCATGGCCGCCGACCCTGAGATCCCGCTCCTGGAACGGCTGAAGTACCTGGCCATCTTCTCCTCCAACCTGGACGAGTTCTTCATGGTCCGGGTGGCCGGCCTACGCGACCAGGTCGAGTCGGGCATGGTCACCCGCGGCTCGGACGGCTGGACCCCCAGCGACACCCTCGAGGCGATCGCCAAGCACGTCGGCCCCTCCATCGAACGCCTGGTCCGGGTGTTCCTCGACGAGGTCGTCCCGGCCATGGCCGAGGCCGGCATCCGCATCGCCGACATTGGCGACCTGGACGACCAGGAGCTCGACTTCCTGCGCGACTACTTCCAGCGCCAGGTCTTCCCGGTGCTGACGCCCCTGGCCGTCGACCCCAGCCACCCGTTCCCCTACATCTCCAACCTGTCGCTGTCCCTGGCCGTGACCGTGCGCGACCCGGGCACCGCCCGGGACCGCTTCGCCAGGGTCAAGGTGCCGGGCATCCTGCCCCGGTTCGTCCCCCTGGGCGACGGCAACACCTTCGTGCCCCTGGAGCAGGTGATCGCCACCCACCTGGACAAGCTGTTCCCGGGCATGCGCGTGGTCGAGGCCCACCCGTTCCGGGTCACCCGCGACGCCGAGATCGAGCTGGCCGAGGACGAGGCCGACGACCTGCTGGTCGCGGTCGAGCAGGAGCTGCGGCGCCAGCGCTTCGGGGTGGTGGTCCGCCTCGAGGTGGCCGCGAGCATGCCCGACCACATGGTCCGGCTGCTCCAGCGCGAGCTCGAGGTCGAGGACGACGCCCTGGTCACGGTGGAGGGGCCGCTCAACCTGGGCGACCTCATGGCGCTGGTCTCGGCCCTTGACCGCCCCGAGCTGGCCGAGGAGCCCTGGGTCGGGACCACCCAGCCGCGCCTGCTGGCCACCGAGGACGACGCGGTCAACCTGTTCGCCACCCTGCGCGAGGGCGACCTGCTGGTCCACCACCCCTACGACGCCTTCTCGAGCTCGGTGCAGCGGTTCATCGAGCAGGCCGCCGAGGACCCCGACGTGCTGGCCATCAAGCAGACCCTGTACCGGACCGACGGCGACTCGCCGATCGTCACCGCCCTGATCCAGGCGGCAGAGTCCGGCAAGCAGGTGGTGGTGCTGGTCGAGGTCAAGGCCCGCGGCGACGAGGCCTCCAACATCGGCTGGGCCAGGGCCCTGGAGCGGGCCGGCTGCCACGTCGCCTACGGGCTGGTCGGGCTCAAGACCCACTCCAAGACCGCCCTGGTGGTACGGCGCGAGCAGGGCGGCATCCGCCGCTACGTCCACATCGGCACCGGCAACTACAACGCCAAGACGGCCCGGCTCTACACCGACCTGGGCCTGCTGTCCTGCGACGAGGACCTGGGCGCCGACCTGACCCAGCTGTTCAACTCGCTCACCGGCTACGCCCGCGGCGCCCGCTACCGCAAGATCCTGGTCGCCCCCAACTTCCTGCGCCAGGGGGTCATCGACCTGATCGAGCGGACCGCCGAGCGGCACAGCAGCCGCCGCCCGGGCCGCATCACCATGCAGATGAACGCGCTGGTCGACGCGGCCTGCATCCGCGCGCTGTACGCCGCCTCCCAGGGCGGGGTGCAGATCGACCTGATCGTGCGGGGCATCTGCCGGCTGCGGCCGGGGGTGCCGGGGGTGAGCGAGAACATCCGGGTCCGCTCGATCGTCGGCCGGTTCCTGGAGCACGGCCGCATCTGGAACTTCGCCAACGGCCGCCGCCGCGAGTACTACATCGGCTCGGCCGACCTGATGCCCCGCAACCTCGACCTGCGGGTCGAGTGCGTGACCCCGGTCACCGACCCCGACCTCACCGGCCGGCTCCAGGAGATCCTGGACGTCATGCTGGCCGACAACGTGCAGGCATGGGAGCTGTCGGAGGACGGCAGCTGGCACCGGCGCCAGCCCGAGGCGGATGAGCGCCGGGTCGCCACCCACAAGCGGCTGCGCGAGCTGGCCCTGCGCCGTGGGGTCGAGGCCCGCGCCGGCGCCAAGGCCGACAGCCGCTGACCCGGCGGGGTGACCAGGCAGCGTAAGCGGGTAGCCTAAGGGCTTGGCACAGCAGTCCTGGACCCGCCCCCCCGAGGAGCCGCCGTGACGACCGAGACCGCCCGTGGGACCGACCTCGACACCCTGGCCGTCGACACCGTCCGGACCCTGGCCATGGACGCCATCCAGAAGGCCGGCGACGGCCACCCGGGCACGGCCATGGCCCTCGGCCCGGCCGCCTACGTGCTCTGGACGCGGTTCCTGACCTTCGACCCCACCCGGCCCGACTGGTTCGACCGCGACCGGTTCGTGCTCTCCAACGGCCACGCCTCGGTGCTGCAGTACATCGCCCTGCACCTCAGCGGCTACGGCATCGGCATCGACGACCTCAAGCAGCAGCGCCAGTGGGGCTCGATCACCCCCGGCCACCCCGAGCACTTCCTCACCCCCGGGATCGAGGTCACCACCGGGCCGCTCGGCCAGGGGGTCGGCAACGCGGTCGGGTTCGCCCTGGCCGAGCGGTTCCTGGCCGACCGCTACAACCGCGGCGGCCACCAGGTGGTCGACCACCGGACCTGGGCCTTCTGCTCGGACGGGGACATGATGGAGGGCGTCAGCTCCGAGGCGTCCTCGTTCGCCGGCTACCTGCGCCTGGGCAAGCTGACCCTGCTGTACGACGACAACCACATCACCATCGACGGCCGCACCGAGATCACCTTCGGCGAGGACGTCGAGGCCCGCTACCGGGCCTACGGCTGGCACACCGTGGCCGTCGAGGACGCCAACGACCTCACCGAGATCGCCGCCGCCTACCAGGCCGCGGTCGACGAGCCCGACCGGCCGACCTTCATCCGGCTGCGCAGCCACATCGCCTGGGGGGCGCCCAACGCCCAGGACACCTCCAAGGCCCACGGCTCCGCCCTCGGCGAGGACGAGGTCAGGGCGACCAAGCAGGCCTACGGCTGGGACCCGGACAAGCACTTCGTCGTGCCCGACGGCGTGTACGACCGCTGGCGGGTCAAGGTGCCGGCCAACCAGGAGGTCCGGGCCGGCTGGGAGCGGCGCCTGGAGGACTACGCCGGGGCCGAGCCCGAGCTGGCGGCCGAGCTGCGGGCCGGGATCGCCGGCGAGCTCCCCGACGGCTGGGACGCCGAGCTGGACAAGCTGTTCACCGAGCCCAAGAAGATGGCCACCCGGGTGGCCTCCGAGGAATGCATCAACGCCATCGCCCGGCGGCTGCCGACCTTCCTCGGCGGCTCGGCCGACCTGGCCGAGTCCAACAAGACCGATATCAAGGGCGGCGGCAGCATGAGCCCGGACGAGGTCGGGCGCAACCTCCACTTCGGCATCCGCGAGCACGGGATGGGGGCGATCAGCAACGGCCTGGCCCTGCACGGCGGGCTGCGGCCGTACTGCGCCACCTTCCTGGTCTTCTCCGACTACATGCGGCCCAGCGTGCGCCTGGCCTGCCTGATGGACCTGCCGGTGGTCTACGTCTGGACCCACGACTCGGTCGGGCTGGGCGGCGACGGGCCGACCCACCAGCCGATCGAGCACCTGGCCGCGCTGCGGGCCATGCCCCGGCTGCGGGTCATGCGCCCGGCCGACGGCCCGGAGACGGCCGAGGCCTGGCGGGCGGCCATCGCCCGCACCGACGGCCCGACCGCCCTGGCCCTGTCGCGCCAGAACCTGCCCCCGATCGACCGGGCGCGCCACGCCGGCCCCGAGGGCCTGCACCGGGGCGCCTACGTGCTCGCCGACGCCGACGGCGGCGAGCCGCGGCTGGTCCTGATCGCCACCGGCTCGGAGGTGTGGGTGGCACTGGAGGCCCGCGAACAGCTCCAGGCCGACGGCGTCCCGACCCGGGTGGTGTCGATGCCCTGCTGGGAGCTGTTCGAGGACCAGGACCAGGGCTACCGCGACCAGGTCCTGCCCCCCGGCGTCCCGGCCCGCCTGGCGGTCGAGGCCGCCACCAGCTTCGGCTGGAGCCGCTGGGTCGGCGACCGCGGCGCGGTCGTCTCGAGGGACGACTTCGGCGCCTCGGCCCCCGGCGAGCTGGTGCTGGAGAAGTTCGGCTTCACCCCCGACAACGTGACCGACCGGGCCAGGTCCCTGCTCGGCCGGCTGGACAGCGGAAGTGGCAAGGACTGAGCAGAGAGGAAGGACATCCGATGACGTCCCGCTTGCAGCAGCTCTCCGACCAGGGCGTCGCCGTCTGGGTCGACTCGATCGCCCGCGACTGGATCCAGAAGGGGGAGCTGCGCCGCCTGCGCGACCAGTTCCAGGTCGTCGGCGTCACCTCCAACCCCACCATCTTCCAGAAGGCGATGGGGGAGGGGTCGTTCTACGACGACGACATCGGCCGCCTGGCTGGCGAGGGCCTGGACGCGCGGAGGATCTTCGAGCTGTTGGCCCTCGACGACATCCGCGCCGCCGCGGCCGAGCTGGAGCCGGTCTGGGAGCGGTCGGGCGGGGTCGACGGCCGCGTCTCGTTCGAGGTGCCGCCCGACATCGCCGACGACACCGAGGCCACCATCGGCGACACTCGGCGACTGTTCGACGCCCTGGCCCTGCCCAACGTGTTCATCAAGATCCCGGCCACGGCCGCCGGGGTGCCGGCCATCCGGACCTCGATCGCCGGCGGGATCAACGTCAACGTCACCCTGATCTTCTCCATCCAGCGCTACCGCGAGGTCATCGAGGCCTACCTGAGCGGGCTGGAGGAGCTGGCCGCCTCCGGCGGCGACCTGTCCCAGCTGGCCAGCGTGGCCTCGTTCTTCGTCAGCCGGGTCGACACCCTTGTCGACAAGGAGCTTCAGGCACTGGTCGACAAGGGCGGGCCCCAGGCCGATGCGGCCCGGGCCCGGCTGGGCACGGCCGCGATCGACAACGCCAAGCTCGCCTACGAGGTGTTCCAGCAGGCCTTCTCGGGGCCGCGCTGGGAGGTGCTGGCCCGCCAGGGCGCCCGGGTCCAGCGGCCCCTGTGGGCGTCGACCTCGACCAAGAACCCCGACTACCGCGACGTCCTGTACGTCGAGGAGCTGATCGCCCGCGACACCGTCAACACCATGCCCCTTGAGACGATCGAGGCCTTCGCCGACCACGGCGAGATCCGCGGCCAGACGGCCACCGAGGGCCTGGACCGGGCGCACCGGCTCTGGAGCGACCTGGCCGCCCTCGGCATCGACGAGGACGACGTCGGCGACCGGCTGGAGCGCGAAGGGGTCGAGAAGTTCACCGACAGCTACAACGGCGCCGTGGAGACCATCCGGGACAAGGCGCAGAGGCTGAGCCGAGGATGACCGACAACCCCCTGGCGGCGGGCGAGCGGGTCCGGGCGATCCCGCCGCCGACGGCCATGGTGGTGTTCGGCGGCTCCGGCGACCTGGCCCACCGCAAGATCGTGCCCGCGCTCTACAACCTGGAGCTGCACCGGCTGCTGCCGCAGAACTTCGCCTTCGTCGGCTCCAGCCGCAGCGAGTACTCCAACGAGGAGTACCGGGCCGACATGCGCAAGGCGGTCGAGGAGTTCTCCCGCACCCAGCCCATCCAGCACCAGGTGTGGGAGTCGTTCGCCAGCCGGCTGCACTACATCCCCGGCTCCTCGTCCGACCCCGACACCTACAGCCGCATCGGCGACCTGCTCGACCGCTTCGACCGCGAGCACGGCACCGACGGCAACCGGCTCTTCTACCTGTCGCTCATCCCCAAGCTGTTCCCCGACACCATCCGCGGGATCGGCAAGTCCGGGCTGGGCGGCCGCGGCTGGGACCGCGGCTACTCGCGGGTGGTGGTGGAGAAGCCCTTCGGCCACGACCTGACCTCCGCCCGCGAGCTCCAGGAGCTGGTCACGACCGTGTTCCCGGAGCGGGACGTGTTCCGGATCGACCACTACCTGGGCAAGGAGAGCGTCCAGAACATCATCGCCTTCCGCTTCGCCAACGGGATCTTCGAGCCGGTCTGGAACCACCACTTCGTCGACCACGTCCAGGTGACGGTGGCCGAGTCGCTGGGGATCGAGCACCGGGGCAACTTCTACGAGACCGCCGGGGCCATCCGCGACATCTTCCAGAACCACGAGCTCCAGGTGCTGGCCCTGGTGGCCATGGAGCCGCCGGCCAGCTTCGAGCCCGAGGACGTCCGC
>JASLIH010000460.1 GCA_030152105.1 Actinomycetes bacterium | reverse complement strand
CGCCAGCGCGTCGCGATGGGCCGAGCGATCGTCCGGAAGGCCGACGCGTTCCTGTTCGACGAGCCGTTGTCCAACCTGGACGCGAAGCTGCGAGGGCAGATGCGCACCGAGATCGCCCGGATGCAACAGCACCTGGGCACGACCACCGTCTACGTCACCCACGACCAGACCGAGGCGATGACCCTTGGCGACCGGATCGCGGTGCTCCGCAAAGGACTGCTGCAGCAGGTGGGATCGCCGCACCAGCTCTACGAGCAGCCGGTCAACCTGTTCGTCGCCGGGTTCATCGGGTCCCCGCCGATGAACTTCCTTCCTGGCCGACTCGGCGATGGCCAGCTCGAGACGCCCTTCGGCACCCATTCGGTCAAGAGTGAGCGGATGCAGCGTGTCGGCGAGCGCGACCTGGTCATCTTCGGCATCCGGCCCCAGGACTTCGAGGATGCGTCCCTGCTCTCGGAGGAGAAGCGCCAGCAGGGACAGACCTTCAAGCCCACCGTCGACGTGACCGAGTGGCTCGGGAACGAGCTGTACGCCTACGTGCCCTACGAGGCCCCGGCGGAGATCACCCAGCAGCTGCGAGAGCTCGAGCGTGAGCTCGACAGCGAGTCGATACGCACCCAACTGATCGTCGCTCTCGACCCCGCCAGCACCATCCGCTCGGGCAGCAAGGCCGAGCTCTGGTTCGACACCGAACGAATGCACGTCTTCGATCCGGCGACGGGCGAGAACCTCACCCTCGACCGCGACCGGAGGTCCGGCGACGACCAAGCTGCCGGCGTCAGTGGTACCGGACCGCCCGACGAAACGGTCTCCGGCTAGTTCTGCAGCGGTGGGTCGCGACCGAGTCGGTCGTTCGGGGCCGGCGCAGGAGGAGACGCAGCTATGGTGCCGGCTGGGCCGTGCGGTAGTGTGGCGCCTCCGCTGACCGGCTCGGAGGTCCGCTGCGTGCTGTCGAAGTTCGCCTACCGGACCCTGTGCCGCTCGGTCCAGCTGTTGGTGCTGCTGGCCCGCGGCGATGCTGCTAAGGACCTCGAGATAGGCAGATTATCCCTTGGCCCGATCCTTGCCGCTCAACGCACCCGGCCGAGTTTCTGAACGCTACGGGCAGCCGCCAGACCAGCTCGTAGCTGCGCTGCGCCCAGCCGAGCAGGACTCGACCGTCGTCCGCTGGATCGCCCCGTGCGGATGAGGACAACCCGAGCTGGCATCTCCATACTCGTCCACGCCGGTCCTGCGAGAACGGGAAGGAGGACGGCCTGCGAGGTCGGGAGCGACGCGAAGGCTCGTGGCCGATCAGAGGAACTATGCAGATCAGGGAGTTGGTGGGTTCGGCGCCGCCCGGGTTGCGCCTGCTGTCGTCGTATCAGCGCGGCTGGCTGTCCAAGGATCTTGTGGGCCGGGCTGGCTCTAGAACCGCACGAGGTGGCCACCAACTCGATCGACCTTGGGAGGCTGTCCGAGGTCCTGATCGGGGTCGCGTACCGCTCGTTCCTGCAGTAGTAGCATCTCGAGTTGCGGACCCTGCACTCACCTTGAGGGTCAAGCGGCGGCGTGAAAGCGAATCCGCGCTTGGTTAGCCAGGCTGACGACCCGCTCGGGTCCCAGCACCGCCGGGAGTTCGCGAAGCATGATTGGCAGGCGCCTGGCGGGCAGGACTGGCACCCCGTCCATGACTACCTTGCCCCAGGGGACCTGGGCGCCGTGGACGGCCACGATCGGCACCACCACGACGTCGGGGTCGGTCAGGACTTGGGCGGCTCGGTCGGCCTCGAACGACACCGCTCGCAGGGTGCGCCCGCTGGCGGCCCGGCAGCGCCGGCGAGCGGCTGCCGGTGGTGGAGGAGATGCTGGCCCTGGCGGCCACCGCCGGCGACCGCGAGCTGCTCGCACAGGCGCGGCTGCTGCGCGCGGTCGCCCTGGTCGAGCTGGGCGACCGGAGCGGTCAGGCCGACCTGGAGGAGTACTGCCGGCTGGCCGAGGAGCTGGGCCACGCCGGCGGTCGCTGGGGCGCGCTGTCGCGGCGGGCCGCGGCCGCGGGGCTGGCCGGCCGGCTGGAGGAGGCCCGCGACCTCGCCGAGGCGGCGCGCCAGCTCGGGCGGCGTATCGGCCAGCCCGACGCCGACAGCGTCGCCGACGCCCAGCTGTGGGAGCTGGGGCGCTTCGACGGCCGGCGGTCGGCTGCGGGGAACGACCCCAGGCCGGCCTCGGGCGACTGGCCGGCGTGGCGGGCCATCCTGCTCGCCGAGGCCGGCGACCTGGAGGCCGCCCGGGCGGCGTTCGCCGGGTTCGACCCCGACCAGTACGTGCTGCGGCCCGGGGTAGTACGTAGCCATGACCCCTGGCCCCTGCTGGTCACCGCCGAAGCCGCCGCCCTGGCCGGCGACGGACGGCAATGTGCCGCCAGCTACCAGGCGCTGCGCCCGCTGGCCGGCAGCCACACCGTGCTCGGCGGGTTCGTCGCCTACACCGGGGCCGCCGACCACTACCTGGGCGTGCTCGCCGCGGCCCTCGGCCGCCCCTCCGAGGCCGCCGACCACCTGCGGGCGGCGGTCGAGCTGCACCAGCGGTCCGGCGCCACCGCCTGGGCCGCCCTCAGCGGCGAGCACCTGCGGCGGCTGGAGGAGCCGGCCGCCCAGGCGGCCAACGTCTTCCGCAGTCAGGGTGGCGTGTGGACCCTGACCTTCGACGGCGTCACGGCCCACCTGCCCGACAGCAAGGGCCTCCGCGACCTGGCCACCCTCCTCGGGGCCCCTGGGGAGGCGGTCCACGCCGTGCGGCTGCTCGGCGGCCATCCGCCCGCCGTCGGCGCCGACCCGGTGCTGGACGACCGGGCCCGCGCCGGCTACCGGGCGCGCCTGGCCGAGCTGGACGCCGAGCTCGACCAGGCCGGCGCCGACAACGACCCGCACCGCGCCGACCGGGCGCAGCTCGAACGGGAGGCCCTACTGGCCGAGCTGTCCAGGGCGGTCGGCCTCGGGGGCCGCCCCCGCCGCCTGGGCGACGACACCGAGCGGGCCCGCAAGGCGGTCAGCGCCCGCATCCACGACGCCATCGCCCGCATCGAGCGCGTCGACCCCGCCCTCGGCCGTCACCTGCGCCAGACCGTCGCCACCGGCACCCAGTGCAGCTACACCCCTCCCGAACCCGTCCACTGGCGCCTGTGACGTCGGCTGGTCAGTCGCGGTGGACGAGGCCGGCGAAGCGGCGGCGGCCGCCACCTGGTGAGGGCGACCACAACGGCGACCGCGGCCTTGTCAAGGGTGAGAGAACGCCTCCGACTCGTGACAAAGCACACGCCCGAAATAGCACGTCAGATGCGTGGACCATTGGCCTGGAAGGTAGCGAGATTGGATATTGATGGCCCGCCGGAAGTCCTGCTCCGTCAGCTGGGGCCTTTGCGTCCCACGAGATGAAAGACGCGACTGAGTTGGCGGTAGGGGTCTCGTCGGCTGGCTTCGAGTTCGACTGCGGCCGTCGCCGCTACCTGCTCTGCATCGCTGGGGTCTAACTCGGCTCCACTGAACTTGAGCCAGTCGACAAACAGCCATACCCCGTACCAGCGCAGTGGCTCCACGCCCCGGCTCCGCAGGAGCTCGCTGAGTTCCTCCACCGTGTCGGCTCGGCCCGGCACTCCCAGCACCCCGATCTCGGTTCTGGTGTCGAACGACGCCAGAGCGTCGTCCCACCGCCGTTCCAAGGCCGGGCG
>JASLIH010000424.1 GCA_030152105.1 Actinomycetes bacterium | reverse complement strand
GTGACGGCCGGGTCCCGCTTCGAGGTGGCCCGCTCACTCACCGACCGCAGCAGGCTCGTCTTGCCGGCCCCGTTGGGCCCGACCAGCCCGACCACGTCCCCGGGCGCGACCGTGAAGCTCGCCTCGGCGACGAGCAGACGGTGACCGACCTCGACGGTCAGATCGACAACGCGGAGCATGGCGAGCAGGTCCTCATCCGGGTACGGGTCCACCCCGATGATCGGCGTGCCCCCGCCAAACCCGCAAGCGAATAGGCCCTCGGCACCCGCTTGCGGTCGTAGGCCCACCCCGTTCCCGGTCGTCGACCAACCCCACTTGCGGCGTCGGCCAACCCCACTTGCGGGCGTCGGCAAACCCCGCTGCGGGCGTCGCCCACCCGTTTCCGGCGTGCGTCAACCCCACCCTTGGGTGCCGGGTCCCCCGGTGGGGGAGCGTAGCCCAGCGGGTCGCGAGGTGCTGGAGGTTGTCCACAGCCCCCCGCTTGGGCGGTGCTGGAGCTGGTCCACAGCCCTGGTGGGTCGGTGGTTATGCTTAGGGGATGTTCGCGACCCGACCCGAGCTGCGTGGGTCCTTTGGCATGGTCTCTTCGACCCACTGGCTGGCCTCGGCGACCGGGATGGCGGTGCTGGAGCGGGGTGGCAACGCCTTCGACGCCGCCGCGGCCGCCGGGTTCGTGCTCCAGGTTGTCGAGCCGCACCTGAACGGGCCAGGGGGCGAGGTGCCGATCCTGGCCGCCCCGGCCGGGCAGGGCCGGGTGCTGGTCGTGAACGGGCAGGGGCCGGTCCCAGCGGCGGCAACCATCGACCGGTTCAAGGATCTCGGGCTGGAGTTGATCCCCGGCACCGGGCTGCTGGCCGCCTGTGTGCCCGGCGCCTTCGGGGCCTGGATGCTGCTGCTGCGCGACCACGGCACGCTGCGGCCGCGCGAGGTGCTGGAGCCGGCCATCGGCTACGCCGAGGCCGGGTTCCCGGCCGTTCCCCGGATCGGCGGGGCGATCGGGGCCATGGAGCGGCTGTTCCGCACCGAGTGGCCGACCTCGGCCGAGGTGTGGCTGGCCGACGGCGTGCCCGCCCCCGGGGGGCGGCTGCGCAACCCCGCCCTGGCCGCGACCTGGCGGCGCCTGCTGGACGAGGCCGAGGCGGCCTCGCCGGACCGGGACGGCCAGATCGAGGCGGCCCTGGCCGCCTTCTACGAGGGCTTCGTGGCCGAGGCCATCGCCGGCTACCTGGCCACGGCCGAGGTCCTGGACGTGAGCGGCCGCCGCCACAAGGGCCTGCTGGACGGCGACGACCTGGCCGGCTGGCGGGCCAGCGTGGAGTCGCCGGTGTCGGCCGAGGACCACGGCTGGACGGTCTGCAAGACCGGGCCGTGGGGTCAGGGCCCGGTCCTGCTCCAGCAGCTGCGGCTGCTGGAGGGCTTCGACCTGGCGGCGATGGGCCTCGGCAGCGCCGGCTACGTCCACACGGTGGCCGAGTGCGCCAAGCTCGCCTTCGCCGACCGGGAGGCCTGGTACGGCGACCCGGCCGCCTTCGACGTGCCCATCGGCGGCCTGCTCGACCCGGCCTACACCGACGACCGCCGGGCCCTGGTCGGGGCCGAGGCGTCGCTGGAGCTGCGCCCCGGGTCGCCGGACGGGCGGGCCCCGCGCCTGCCGTCGGCCGGGACCGGGCCACCCACCGCTGAGGAGCTCGAAGGCTCCGGGGAGCCGACCTTCGGCGACACCTGCCACGTCGACGTGGCCGACCGGCACGGCAACCTGGTCGCGGCCACCCCCAGCGGCGGCTGGCTGCAGAGCTCGCCGATCGTCCCCGGCCTCGGCTTCTGCCTCGGCACCCGGGCGCAGATGCTCTGGCTGGAGGAGGGGCTGGCCAGCTCCCTGCGGCCGCGGACCCGGCCCCGGACGACCCTCAGCCCGTCCATGGCCCTGCGCGACGGCGAGCCCTGCCTGGCCTTCGGGACCCCGGGCGGGGACGCCCAGGACCAGTGGACCCTGCAGTTCTTCCTGGCCCACACCCGGTTCGGCCTCGACCTCCAGCAGGCGGTCGACACCCCCAGCTTCCAGAGTGACCATTTCCCGAGCTCGTTCTGGCCCCGCCGGGCCCTCCCGGGCAAGCTGGTCGTCGAGGCCGGCCTCGACCCGGCCACCATCGGCGGCCTCCGGCAACGGGGCCACCTGGTCGAGGTGGCCGACCACTGGTCGCTCGGCCGCACCTGCGCCGCCGGCCGCGACCCGGCGACCGGCTTCCTGGTCGCCGCCGCCAACCCGCGCGGCCGCCAGGCCTACGCGGTCGGCCGCTAGCGCTTCAGCTCTACAGTGTCCGGACCAGGAGAGGGTTCGAGACAGGAGGAACGTTGGTGCCGCTCAAGGCGGTCGTGTTCGACCTGGGCGGGGTGCTGATCGACTGGGACCCGCGCTACCTCTACCGCAAGCTGCTGGACGACGAGGCGGCGGTGGAGGAGTTCCTGGCCACGGTCTGCACCCCGGCGTGGAACGCCGAGCAGGACCGGGGCCGGCCGTTCGCCGAGGGGGTGGCCGAGCTGGTCGAGCGCCACCCGGTGCATGCCGCCGCCATCACCGCCTACCACGAGCGCTGGCCGGAGATGCTCGGCGGAGCCGTCGGTGGCACGGTCGAGGTGCTGGCCGAGCTGCGCGCGGCCGGCGTGCCGGTGTACGCCCTCACCAACTGGTCGGCCGAGACCTTCGGGATCGCTCGCGAGCGCTTCGAGTTCCTGGAGTGGTTCGACGGCGTGCTCGTCTCCGGCGAGGAGCGGATGATCAAGCCCGACCCGGCGATCTTCCGGCTCCTCCTCGACCGGTTCGGCCTCGACCCCGGGGCCACCTTCTACATCGACGACAGCCCGGCGAACGTGGCCGCCGCCGACCGGCTCGGGTTCGACGCCGTCCGGTTCACGAGCCCGGCACAGCTCCGACGGGACCTGGAGGCTCGAGGGCTGCTCAGCGCGGGCTGAGGTGGCGGCGCCACCAGTCGAGCACGGCCTCGAACCGGGCCACCCGGTGGCTGGGCAGGCCGGAGCGGGTCAGCTCGTGGCCCTCGCCGGGGAACAGCAGCAGCTCGACCTCGACCTTGCGCTGCTTGAGGGCGACGAACAGGCGCTGGACCTGCTCGACGGGGCAGCGCCAGTCCTGCTCGGAGTGGATCAGCAGCATCGGGGTGCGGATCCGGTCGACGTACGACAGCGGGCTCTGAGCCAGCACCCGCTCGGGGTCGGTGCCGTTGTACTGGGGGACGAAGAACCAGCCGATGTCGCTCGAGCCCTCGAAGCTGTCAAAGGCGTTGCAGGCCCGCTCGCTGATCCCGGCCCGGAACCTGTCCGTGTGGCTGACCAGCCAGCTGGTCATGAAGCCGCCGTAGGAGCCGCCCATCACCCCGACCCGGTCGCCGTCCAGGTCCGGGTCCTCGACGGCGGCGTCCAGCAGGGCGAGCACGTCCTGGCTGTCAAGGTTGCCGAAGTCGCCGACGACCGAGCGCCCGTGGGACTCGCCGTAGCCGGCCGAGCCACGCGGGTTGCCCATCACCACCGCATAGCCGGCCCCGGCGTACACCTGGGCCTCGTCGAACAGGGTCCAGCCATAGTGGGCGAACGGCCCGCCGTGGACCATCAGCACCACCGGGAACGGGCCCGTGCCGGCCGGCCTGAGCACCCAGCCGTGCACCTTGGCCCCGTCGGGGGCGGTCGCCTCCAGCTCCTCCATTGGCCGCAGCGAGGCCGAGCGGGCCAGCAGCGCCCCGAAGTCGGTCAGGGTCCGCTCCCGACGCTCCGGCCCGTCCTCGACGACCACGACCTCGCCGGCGGACAGGGGGTGGCTGACCACGGCCGCGACCACCCCGCCGGCAACGGCGTAGTCGTGCACGCTGCGGCGGCCGCCGAGCAGTTCGGTCGGCTCGCCGCCGTCGACCGGGAACCGCAGCAGCCGGATCGCCCCCCGGTCGAGGGTGATGGTGGTGACCGCGTCCTCGTCGGCCAGCAGGGGCAGCACCCCGCCTCCAAAGGCCGGGTCGTGGTCGTAGCGCTCGGGGTCGGTGAGCCGTTCGGGCTTGCCCGACCCGTCGGCCGGGACCGACCAGAGCATGGTCGGGCGCCCGGCCAGGTCGGGCTCGACGGCCACGAACCAGATGGTCGACCCGTCGGGGGAGAACGCCGGCCGGGCCACGGCCAGGTCGGTGGCGGTCACCCTGACCGCGTCGCCGCCGGCCGCCGGGGCCACGAACACGTCGCTGATCGCGTCCTCGTCCCTGGTGTCGTGGCGGGCCGAGACAAAGGCCACGCTGGCCCCGTCCGGGCTCCAGGCGGGCTCGCCGTGGTCGTAGTCGCCCCGGGTCACCTGGACCGGCTCGGCGTCCTCGGCCAGGGCGTCGACCACGAACACGTGCGGGCGCCGGTCGAAGGTGAAGCCGAGGTTGTCCACCCGGTACTGGAAGCCGGTGATCCGCCGCGGCGGCTCCTTCTCCGGCGGGACGTCCTTGCCGGCGCCGTCCTTGCCGGTGCCGTAGCGGCCCTCCTCGGGCACACGGGCGACGTAGGCGATCCGGGTCGAGTCGGGGCTCCAGGCGAACGCCTCGACCCCGAGCGGGTGCTCGCCCAGCCGGCGCGGCTCGCCCCCGTCGGTGGCCATCACGTGCAGCTGCGGCTTGTCGTCGCCGGCCCGCAGGAAGGCCAGCCAGCGGCCGTCGGGGGAGAACCGGGGGCGCACGTCGCGCCGGCCCGAGGTGAAGCGGCGGGGCGGGGCCGAGCCGTCGGTGGGCATGATCCACAGGTCGGCCCGGTACTCGTCGGCCTCCAGGTCGATCCGCCCGACGGCCACGACCAGCAGCCGTCCGTCGGGGGTCAGGGTCGGGGCCGAGGGGGTGCGCAGATGCGCGAGATCGCTTGGCTGCATGCCTTCGACCCTACCACGCAGCCGCGGTCTCGCTGCCGGCGGCCAGGCTGGCCAGCCAGCTGCCGTGCAGCCGGGCGTAGGCGCCGTCGGGATCGGCCAGCAGCTGGGCGTGGGTGCCCCGCTGGACCAGCCGGCCCCGCTCCAGGACCAGGATCAGGTCGGCGTGCTCGGCGGTGGCCAGCCGGTGGGCGATGGTGATGGCCGTCCGGCCCTCGGTGAGCCGGGCGATGGCGTTCCGCAGCGCCACCTCGGTGGCCGGGTCGACGGCCGAGGTGGCCTCGTCCAGGATCAGGCAGCCCGGGTCGGCCAGGTAGCCGCGGGCCAGGGCGACCAGCTGGCGCTCGCCCACCGACAGGTACTCGCCGCGCTCGCCGACCCGGGTGTGCAGGCCCCGCGGCAGCCCCTCGACCCAGCCGTCCAGCCCCAGCGCCTCGAAGGCGGCCCGCACCTCGCGGTCGCCGGCCTCGGGCCGGCCCATGCGGACATTGCCGGCGACGCTGGTGTCGAACAGGAAGCCGTCCTGGGGGACCATGACCAGGGCCGAGCGCAGCGAGGCCAGGCTGACCTGGCGCAGGTCGGTCCCGGCGACCCGGATGCTGCCACCCACCGGGTCGGCCAGGCGGATGAGCAGCTTGGCCAGGGTGGTCTTGCCCGACCCGGTGGTCCCGACAAGGGCCACCCGGGTGCCGGCGGGGATGGCCACGCTGACCTCGGTCAGGACGGGCGGCCCGCCGTGGTAGGCGAACGACACCCGGTCGACGTCGATGTCGAGGGCCCGGGCGGGCAGGGCCAGCCCGGGCCGGGGGTCCTCGACCTCGACCGGGGTGTCGAGCACGTCCAGGACCTTCTTCCAGCCGGCCACCGCCTGCTGGGTCATGTCCAGGATCTCGGTGAACTCGGCCACCGGCTCCAGGAAGATCGTGACCAGGAAGGCGAAGGCGACCAGGGTGCCGACGGTCAGGCCGCCCTCGGGGCCGATGGCCATCCCGACCAGGAGCACGGCCGCGGTGGTGAGGACGCCGAACAGCTCGCCCGAGGGGAAGAAGAAGGCGCCGATGGTGCCGGCGCGGATCTCGGCCCGCCGGCGCCCGTCGACCGAGCGCATCACCCGGCGCTGGGCCTGGTCCTGGACGCCGTAGGCGCGGATCACGGCCGCCCCCTGGATCGACTCGGAGATGGCCGCCAGCGACTCCCCGACCCGGGTCCGGACCAGGTCCCAGGCCACCACCACCCGGCGCTGCATGACCCGGAGCACGACCCCCAGGGGCAGCACGGTGGCCACCGCGACCAGGGCCAGGCGCCAGTCGTAGACCGCCATGGCCACCAGCGCGGCCAGCATCAGGGCGCTGTTGAGGATCCAGGCCAGCCCGCCCCAGCGGAAGAACTGGCCGAGGGTCTCCACGTCCGAGGTGACCCTGGAGACCAGGGTGCCGCGCTGCTCCTCGGTGTGGTGGGCCATGCTGAGGGCGTGGATGTGGTTGAAGGCCCGCACCCGCAGGCCGCACAGGGCCCGCTCGCTGGCCGTGGCCAGCCGCTGGTTGGTGGTCCGGGCCGCCCAGGCCGCGACCAGGATCAGCGCCACCCCTGCCCCGGCCAGGGCCAGCATCCCCGAGAGGTGGGCGTCGCCGCCGATGATGTGGCGGTCGATGGTCTGCTGGACCAGCACCGGGGTGACCACCCGCCCGCCCCCGGCGACCAGGGCCAGGGACAGGGTGAGGGCGGCCCCCTTGCGCAGCTCGGGCGAGGCGGCCAGGCCCCGCCGCAGCAGCTGCAGGGCCGGGATCTGCCGGGCCTCGACCTCGCTCCCATGCCTCACTCCGCGGCCTCGGCCTGCTCGTAGGCGCGGACCAGGCGGGCGAAGCCGGGGGTGGTGGCCAGCAGCCGGTCGTGGTCGCCCTCGGCGACCAGGCGGCCCTCCTCCAGGTACAGCACCCGGTCGGCCAGGGCGATGGTGGCCAGCCGGGAGGCGACCACCACGGTGGTGGTGGCCGGCAGGTGGCTCTCGAGGGCGCCGAGGATGGCCGCCTCGGTCACCGGGTCGACGCTGGAGGTGGCGTCGTCCAGGACCAGCAGCCGGGGCCGGCCGGCCAGAGCCCGGGCCAGGGCGACCCGCTGACGCTGGCCGCCCGACAGGGTCGCCCCGCGCTCGCCGACGACGGTGTCGTAGCCGTCGGGCAGGCGGGTCACGAACTCGTCCGCCTGGGCCAGCCGGGCCGCCTCGGCGACCCCGTCCCCGTTCATCGGAGGGCTGGTCTTGAGCCCCCCGAACCCCTGGTGGCGTTCAAGCCGGATGTTGTCGGCCACCGAGGTGGAGAACAGGAACGGCTCCTGGAAGGCGATCGACACGGCCGCGGCCAGCTCGCCCCTCTCCAGCTCGGCCAGGTCGCGGCCGCCGAGTCGGATGGCGCCCCGGTCGGGGGTGAGCAGGCGGGCCAGCAGCAGGGCCAGGGTCGACTTGCCCGACCCGGTCGGCCCGACCAGGGCCACGGTGCTGCCGGCCGGGACCCGGAACGACACCTCGGCCAGCACCTCGGCGCCCCGCTCGTAGCCGTACCCGAGCCGGTCCACGGCCAGCTCCAGCGGCCCGGTGGGCAGCTCCCGGCCGCCGGTCGCGGGGCCGGGCAGGGGCTCGGCCAGCACCTCGGCCACCCGCTCGTAGCCGGCGACCGCCCTGGGCATGTCACCGAGCACGTACCCGATCAGGCGCAGCGGCCAGATCAGCAGGGCGAACAGGTTGATCAGGCCCACAAGGGTGCCGGCGGTGATCGCCCCCTGCTCGATCCGCCAGACGCCGATGACCAGCAGGCCGACGGTGGTCAGGGCGGGCAGGGCGTCCAGGCTGGCCTCGAAGTTGGCCGTGACCCGGGCGGCCTCGATGCGGGCGTCGCGCAACAGCTCGGCCTTGTCGGCGAAGCGCCGCCCCTCGGCCTCCTCGGCCTGGAGGGCCTTGACGACCAGGGCGCCGTCGAAGCTCTCGTGGGCCACCGCCGACATGTCCCCGAGGCGCTCCTGGCCGAGGGTGGTGGGGTGCTCCACTCGCCGCTGGAAGGCCAGGTTGAGGACCAGGATGGCCGGGACCACGAGCAGGCCGAGAGTGGCCAGGACCGGGTCGGCCAGGAACAGCCAGACCGCGGCCGCCCCCAGCATGGTCAGCACCCCGGTGGCGAACGGCAGCGGCGACAGGATCTCGGAGGCGGCTTCCAGGTCGCCCTCGGCCCGCGACAGCAGCTCGCCCGCCGGGTGCTCGTGGTGCCAGGTCAGCGGCAGCCGGTGGTAGCGCTCGACCAGCCCGTCGCGCAGCGTCGCCTGGACGTTCGCGTGGACCATGGTGGCGGCGATCCGCCGGGTGATGATGCCGACCGTCTTGACCAGCCCGACGGCCACGATGGCGGCGGCCGCGGCCACCGCCACCCCGGCCTTGAGCTGGCCGGTCTCGAACCGGGGCGTCACCGCCCGGTCGACCACCTGGCCGAGCACCCACGACTGGGCCACCGTGCCGATGGCGTAGATGGCCGCCCCGAGCACGGCGACCACGAAGGGGCGGGGATGGAGGGCGACCTGGCGGCGGATCACGTGCAGGCCGCGCCGGAGCAGGCGTCCCTGGGGGGCGGTGGGGGCTGTGGTGCTCACCCGGCCATGGTGCCGGAAGAGCTCCCCTCCAATAAACCGAGTTTCGCCAGCACCGCGGCGGCCGTCTTGATCCCGGTGTGGAAGCGCTCCAGGTCGAGGTTCTCGTTGGGGGCGTGGTTGGCCTGGTCGGGGTTGCCGAGGGGGATCCCGAAGGTGGGCAGGCCGAGCACGCCGGTGAACACGTGCAGGGGGAGGCTGCCCCCGAGCACGGGCACGAGCAGCGGCTCGGCGCCCTGGGCGGCGGCCATGCCGGCGCGGATGGGGGCGGTCCAGGCCGAGTCCATCGGGGTCCGCGACGGCTCCATCGAGCCCTGGCGGACCAGCTCGACCCCGGGGGCGTGCCGCCGGACGTGGGCTTCGAGCTTGCCGTAGACGTCGTCGGCCCGCTGGGCGTGGACCAGGCGCACGTCGCATTTGGCCACGGCCTCGGCCGGCAGGACGGTCTGGGTGCCCTGGCCGCCGTAGCCGCCGTGGAGGCCGTTGATGGTCAGGGTCGGCCAGGCGGCCAGCCGCTCGGCGAAGCCCCGGTCGACCGGTGCGTCCAGCCGCTCCAGGCCGAGGTCGGCCTTGACCGCCTCGACGTCGACTGGGAGCCGGTCCAGGGCCGCCCGCTCGGCCGCCCCCAGCGGCTCGACCTCGTCGCCGAACCCGTCGACGGTGATGCGGCCCTGGGCGTCCCGCATGGTCGCCAGCAGGTGGACCAGCGTCCACAGCGGGTTGGGGCGACCCCGCCCCAGTTGCCGGAGTGCAGCGAGCGGTTGGCCCCCCTGGCCCGCAGCTCGAAGCTGGCGATCCCCCTGACCCCGAACACCAGCCGCCAGCCGCCGCCCGGGTCGACCGGCCCGTCGCTCCAGACGACCAGGTCGGCGGAGAGCAGCTCACGCTGGGCGGCCGCGAACCCGGCCAGGTGGGGCGAGCCGATCTCCTCCTCGCCGTCCAGCAGCACCTTGACCGTGCACGGCAGCTCGCCCCGGGTGGCCAGCAGGCTCTCGACGGCCAGGAGCTGGGCCAGGTGCTGGCCCTTGTTGTCGGCGCCGCCGCGCCCGTACAGGCGGCCGTCGCGGACCTCGGGCTCGAACGGCGGGCTGGCCCAGGCGTCCACCGGGTCGGGAGGCTGGACGTCGTAGTGGCCGTAGACGAGCACGGTGGGGGCGCCGGGCGGCCCGGCGCGGTGGCCGAGGACCAGCGGCCAGCCGTCCGTCCCGGCCACCGTCGCCTCAAGGCCGGCGGCGGCGACCAGGTCGCGGGCGTGGCCGGCCGCCTCCGGCATGCCCTGGCCGGTGGCGCTCACGCTCGGGGTCCGGACCCAGCCGGCGAGCCGCTCCACGAACGACGTCCGG